>NZ_JAEQCE010000078.1:0-35871 GCF_020738665.1 Microcoleus sp. PH2017_08_TRC_O_A | reverse complement strand
CTTTGGGTTTTGCGGGGTATTTTTTAAGTGCACTTGGTGTAGCCGATCGCACTTATCTCATCCTAACGGCATTAATTGCCCTGGCCGCCCTAACTTTAATTGTCTTGACCGGCATCAGGCGATCGAATATCGCGAATACTGCCATAGTCTCAGTTACACTTTTATCTCTGACTGTCTTTATTGCTGCGGGTTTGCCAGAGGTCAGGTGGGAAATGCCGACGCTACAGAACGATAGCGCGATCGGCTCCATCCTCCACGCCACGGCCCTGATGTTTGTCGCCTACACCGGTTACGGCCGCATCGCCACCATGGGCGAGGAAGTGCGGGAACCGAGCAAAACCATTCCCAAAGCCATAATTTTCAGTTTAGTGCTGACAATGGTGCTTTACGTGGCGGTAGCGGTAGTTGTTGCAGGTGCGGGCGGAGCCGATAAATTGTCCCTGCAAGCAGCAACCACTGCTGCACCCTTGGAAGTCATCGCCCGCAGTTTTCCAATTCCCGGAGTTTCCCAACTGCTAGCCGTCGGCGCCATTACTGCCATGCTAGGAGTCTTGTTGAACTTAATTTTAGGCTTGTCGCGCGTGTGGCTGGCGATGGGGCGACGGTTGGATATGCCGAGAGTCCTGGCGCGTCTCAATCCTGCGGGGACAACTCCCTATGTGGCTGTCGTGGTTGTCGAAATTACGATCGCACTTTTAATCCTCATCGGCGATGTCAAAACCACTTGGTCGTTCAGTGCCTTTAGCGTTTTGATCTACTACGCTATCACCAACGCAGCCGCGCTACAACTGTCCCCCGCCGAAAGGCTTTACCCGCAATGGTTGGCTTGGGTGGGCTTGGCTTCATGTCTGTTTCTAGCTTTCTGGGTGGAGAGGCAAATTTGGTTGACAGGCTTGGGTTTAATTATCGCCGGTTTAATTTGGCGGGCGATCGTCCGGCTCCTAGCGAGAAACTAACACTATGATAGATTGAGACACCATCCCGCATTGTAGAGGGCCATGCCCGATCGAACTCCCTTGCTGGCGACTCAAGAATCAGTCGCAGTCAGCGCCATCAGTCGTTATATCGCTCAAACACTAATATCCATCCAGGAAAAGCATCCCGAATGGATAGCTGAAAAATACAGGAAAACCCCCTGGGCCAAACCTGCTTTTCAGTCAGTTTTGATTGGAAAATTAACAAAAAATTTTAAAGTAGCCAGCGATACAGATTTGCTGCTGCTGACGGCAAAAAAATATCTCCAAATTCTGCTGGTTCCCGAATTCATCAATTCACCTCAATTCAGCAAATTATTTGCCAAAATTCAGCAGCTAGCCGTACCCCAAACACCACCAGCCCAATCACAAAACTCAGTTTCAGCAAAACCTCCAACTCCCACCGCCCACCAAACAAATTCGCTTCCTGTCGGCATTGCTATCTTGCTGCTAGATGTCGAAAACTTGCAACTCAACATCGAAACCGAAAAATTCCTCGAAGGAATTTCTCACTATCCCATCCAAATCAAAGTAGCCTTTGCCAACTGGCGCAGCATGGGCAAAAAAGATGCCGAATTTCACCAGCGCGGCTATCAACTGATTCACGTTCCCCCCGGCAAAGACAGCGCCGACTTGAAAATGGCAACAGTAGGCGCCTCAATTTTCGTACATTATCCCACAGCCAAGGAGATTTTTGTCTGTTCGTCCGATCGCGCCCTCACCCACCTCAGCAACACACTGCAAGCCCACGGACTAACCGTCTTTCAAGTCCGCAAGCAAATAGATAAAATCATAATTTTAAACAGCAAAACCGGACAAATGGAAACCTATTCCCTCGTAACAGTACCGGAAATTACACCTGTAGAACAATTAGTTATTCAGCTAAAAGAATTAATTAAAAAAGAGCAACAACGTACCTCATCTCAGTGGATAAAAATTTCTACACTTTCAGCTTTGTATCGGGAAAATTACGGCTTAGTCCTCAATCAAGTTGTTGCCAATCATTCCTTAGGTACTAAAACTAGGGATATATTTCTCAAATATCCCACAGATTTCGTTCTCCACAAACCCTCAGAAGCATCTCAAACTTATGTCACTCTTTTTGAAGTTAAATTATCGCCCCCACCCCCAATACTCAACAAAGAAAATCTCAATCACAACCAAGCAGCATCAGCAAGTTTGACAGATATCAATTCCTTAGAAGATTTGGAAAAAGCTCTGGTCAAAATAGTTGGCGACTTAACCGACAACTCTCCTCACAATTCTGTATTTCTCTCAAATGTTGGCAGCGAATTTCACAAACAATACGGCAAACAAATCACCCAAATAATTAAAGAGTTTAATCTCGGTAGAAAGTTTCCTAAATTTTTACAATCTTGCACTTCTCTGGAATTAAAAAAAACCGAAAAAGGTTGGCAAGTTTCCCTAAATTAATTATTGGTTATTGGTTATTGGTTATTGGTTATTTGTTTTCCATGCCCAATTGCCAATTGCCAATTCCCAATTCCCAATTCCCAATTCCCAATTCCCCATTCCCAATTCCCAATTCCCAATTGCCAATTCCCAATTGCCAATTCCCAATTGCCAATTCCCAATTCCCCATGCCCCATGCCCCATTCCCCATCCCTCCGCTTCGCTTCGCCCAATTCCCATAACTTGAGTTATCATACAATCTGGACGTAAAGAAATGTAAAGGGATATGCAGGACAAAGTTGTAGTTGTGGTGGGTGCGACTGGCGGCATCGGTTCAGCAGTAGCCCGAAAACTCGCCGACGCGGGTGCGACGCTAGTGCTCGCCGCCAGAGACAGCACCAAATTAGACGCTTTAGCCAGCGAAATTTCGACAACAGAGGTACTGTGTGTACCGACAGATATCACCGATTTGTCGCAAGTCGAGACGCTGATGCAGAAAGCTGCGGGGCATTTCGGGCAAATTGATGCCCTCGTAAACGCTGCCGGTGCGGGAATTCTCAAGCAGTGGAACAAGTTAGAACCCGCTGATTTAGATGCGATGCTTGACTTGAACTTGAAAGGCAGTTTTTACACATCTCAAGCAGCCGCAAATGTGATGAAAGACCGCAAATCCGGTCACATCTGCAATGTCATCGGGATTTTGGGCAAGCATTCGATGGCGATGGGAACGGCCTATTGTGCTTCAAAGTTTGGGGTAGTTGGTTTTAGCAAGTGCATGGCAGATGAGCTGCGACGCTACGGCATTAAGTTTACGCTATTCTATTTTGGTGGGGTGGATTCTCCGTTTTGGGATAATGTGAGTTTGAAGGTAGATAGGTCAAAAATGCTGAGTACCGAAACCGCTGCCAATGCAATTATGTTTGCTCTTGCTTCTGACCCGCAAGCTGTGCCACTAGAAATTAATATTCAGCCAGAAAGTCATTTGTTCTTTTAGTAATTTGTTTGGTGTTCCACACGCGAAAAATGAGTTTGTATGGTGCTTTCATAGCACTGATTTACCCAACTCGATACTTCCCAGATTTTAGAAAAAAGTTCAATCTTCGAGATTTATCTGTGGAGTAAATCTCATGGCTGATTCCTTCTAGTATCCCACAGACGATTTACCAGAAATAATTGGTTGAAAGCCTCTGGGTTTGGCGTAAAAATTAAAATTAGAGGATTCATTACTCCAATCTTCAGACTTTCATGTAGAGGTTGCCCTCTGGCTGTCCCAGGTCAACTGTCAACTGTCAACTGTCAACTGAATGAAGTAGTAGGGTGCGTCAGTCACTTCTGGTTCCCCACCTGAAAATTAGACTAATCGCTGACGCACCCTACAATATCGCAAGCGATCGCTCGTACTGTCCCAGGTCAACTGTCAACTGTCAACTGTCAAAGTCATCCCAAACACCGTCTTTCTTTTAAGTGCCGATGTATTTCTGCCTTCAGAGGGAGCTAAGATATTCAATTTTTGGGTTATTATTAAGCGATTAGACAAAAAAACAATGAAAAATCTCCATTTCTCAGTCTCTCCCTTGCCATTTAACCGTGAAAATCAGCCGATTTTCAACTTTTCACGTTCCATTTTCAATTATTGATTATGGAGTTTGACCGCATTCAGTTTTACGTTGAAAATGCTCGAGTATCCCGCGACTGGTTTGTCAGCCACTTAGGCTTTCAATCAATAGCAGGTTATGCCAACAGCGACACTCGCACTGAGGTTGTCAGCAGCGGCAATATATGTTTTGTTTTATCTTCGCCTCTGACACCCGCTAGTCCCGCTGCTACTTGGTTGGAGTTTCATCCTCCGGGGATTGCCGATGTGGGCTTTCGGGTTAAAAATATCGAATTAGCGATCGCTAGAGCGCAGGTGGCAGGTGCTAAAATCCTGAAACCGATTCAAGAAGATCTAAAGGCAGGAGGCGGTTTTAAACTCGCACAAATCTCTGGCTGGGGAGATTTAAGCCACACGCTTGTTGAGCGAATTGGCGAGAATTCACTGCTGCGTGCTTCTTCTGGGCCGCCACTGTTGACTCTGATCGATCATGTAGTGTTAAATGTTGAATCTGGCGATTTGTCAAGTGCGGTTAGTTGGTATCAAAAAATATTAGGTTTTGAGCCGCAGCAAAATTTTGATATTCAGACTGAGAAGTCTGCTTTGCGAAGCCAAGTTATGGTACACGCTGAAGGTGGGGTGCAATTCCCGATTAATGAACCGGCATCATCTAATTCTCAAATTCAAGAGTTTTTGAGTGCAAATCGAGGGCCGGGAATTCAGCACATGGCTTTGCAAACGGATCGCATTGTGCAGGTTGTTGCCGATTTGCGATCGCGCGGTTTGCCTTTTTTGCCAGTTCCTCCAACATATTACTCGCAATTGCGGCGGCGGCAAAACTATTTGCCCGCAGATTGGCAAGCAATTGCAGCTTCCGAAGTTTTGGCAGATTGGCAAGAAGATACTCCCGCTGCGATGCTGCTGCAAATCTTTACCCAGCCAATTTTTGCCGAACCGACTTTCTTTTTCGAGATTATTGAGCGTCGAGTTACTTTAGTTAATGACAAACTGGTGCAAGCTGGAGGTTTTGGGGCGGGTAATTTTAGAGCTTTGTTTGAGGCAATTGAACGGGAACAAATGAAGCGGGGAAGCTTGATCGATGATTGATAAAACTTCCACTTTTGAGTTCATGCAGCCTTGTCGAGCAGCAGTGCAATATCCGTCCACCCGTAAGCAATTTCTTTGACTAAAACTCCAGCTCTACTTGTCTGTTGTTCCTCCACTTTTTTGCCTCCTAAAAATTCATAAAACCTGCAAGCAGAATTGTCTCCCAGTACCCAAGCCAGCATCGAGTTCAAACTTAATTCTGCCAATTTTGTGGCAACCGATCGCACGAGTTGTCGCCCAATTCCTTGACGCTGATATTCCTCCAAAATATAGATGGCAAATAATTCTCCTCGATAAACATATTTGCCCGTGCGCTCGCAACCGCCGGCAGCAAAACCTACAACTTGTCCCGAGTTATTTTCAGCAACGCAGACATAATCGCCAGTATTTTTGACGTTTGACAGGATTTCTTGCCAATTGTTTTCTCGTTTTTCATAGGACAGCTTGGCGAGGTAATCTGCCGGTATGATGTTTCGGTAAGCTGTCCGCCAAGTGTCGAGATTAACCTGTGCAATTGCAGGTGCATCAGCGATTTTAGCTTCTCTCACAATCATCAGAAAAAACTCCTTTCTCGCCCTGGCATCGTATTTGAGAATCTACGCAAACAATCCGATCGCGCCCTTCTAGTTTAGCTCGATACAGCGCGCGATCGGCCTCCCCAATCAACCACTCCAAAGATTGTTCAGCAGCGGGCACAGCACTAGCTGCGCCCATACTCGCCGTCACAGACTCACTTACCTTTGAAGCTTCGTGGGGAATTGCCATAGCATTCAAATCGCTGCGAATTGATTCAGCTACCCGCATTGCTCCCTTAGCATCAGTCCCGGACAAAATTACTGCAAATTCTTCCCCACCGTAGCGAGCCGCTAAATCACCTCCCCGGTGAGCGTTTCTGTCTAAAATTTCAGCAACTTTTTTGAGACATTCATCGCCTCCTTGATGCCCGTAGCGATCGTTGTAAAGCTTAAAAAAATCTAAATCGATCAAAATTAAAGACACTGGCTGTTTCTCTCTAGTCATCCGCTGCCATTCTGATTGCAATGTTTTGTCAAAACAGCGACGGTTAGCAATCTGAGTCAAGCCGTCCACAGATGCGAGTCTGTGCAATGCCTGATTAGCAGATTCTAATTCTAATTTAGCCTGTTCTAATGCTACATTTTGCTGAGCCAATTTTTCACTTTGCTGTTTTTCTTGCTCGTACAAAAACCGGATGGAAGCTTCAGCTTCTTGCAATTCTTGCTCCGCATATTTGCGCTTGACAAACTGTCCTAATTGGGAACCTATTGCCGCCATCATTTGCAGTAAGTCTTCATCCGACGGCTGTTTTTCCCGGCAGAAAAAAGTCATTACCCCTACAACTTGACCGCTAGCACGAATTGGGAAACCGAAGGCCGATCGCAATCCTGCTTTAGCAGCTAAGTGCGATCGCATAAAATTGCCATCCTTAAGAAGATCCGTAATCCATTGCGGATAACCGGTGTTCCACACTATTCCCGGTAAACCCGTACCAGGCTCTAGGGTAATCTGCTGGCAATTTTCCACAAACTCCCCAACTTCACTTCCCCGCCGCCAAACTCCCACTCGAAGCAAAAAAGGGAGAATATCTTCAACGTTACTATCTGGTGCAGCAAACAAAAATGGTATTCGATCGTGCGTATCTTCGGCATCAAACTTAGTATGTTTTTCATCCACAGGCGTCCAAAGTTCACCGATATCCCACCCCAAACTTTCACAAATAGCTTGCATAATTTTCGGAGTGGCGCTCTCTAAAGAACCAGATTCTGACATGATGCGAGCTACTGCATATTGTGCTGCTTGACGCTTTTTTGTCCGTTGTTGCTCGGTGATATCTCTGCCCACATAGACAAAATCTTGTATAGTTTTGTTGTCTGAGTGCTTGCTTTCTATACTTGTCTCAATAGTAGAGCAGGAAAATGCAACTGTCAGCTTTGAACCTTTTTTAGTTGTACAAGCTACTTTTACTTGATGCCAAGATTCATTTTTTAGTTCAAGAGGTAGCTGACTAACTTGACGCAATAATTCCTCGTCCGCCGTAATCATCGAGATTGGTTGACCGATTAATTGTGATTCGGTATATCCAAACAATAGTTGGGTGGATTGATTGACCTTTTTGATTTCTCCCGCTTGCGTTGTCACCAATAAAATATCATTTATGGAGTTAAGAATTTTATCAATATAGTCGCGAGCGTTAGCCAAGTAATCGACTTTAATACTGTTTTCGTTGGCTGCTTGAACCATACTTTGCTGAAGAGCAGCAGTGTCTGTTACATCTTCGCAGAAAATAATTAATCTCTCAGGATTGAGCTGCTCTTTCTGACCAAAAATATACAAATCTAGATAAAAATAAGAGCCATCATTTAAAACTCTGGTAACAGATTTTAATTGGAAACTTGGCTGTCGTTGTTCTAGAATATCGTCTAGCAGTTCTTCAATTCCGATCAGTTCGGGAAAACTATCGCGCACATCTTTGCCTTGTTCCAATTCATCAGGAATTTGGGCAAAATCTTGTACGTTCAAGGATGTTTCTTGAATCTTCAGTTCCCGATCGACTGCAAGGTATTCAATGCGACGCAAGGATAACAATTTGTCAAGCAGATTGTTAATGTTTTGGGAGCTAATCTGTAAACTTAATTTGGGAAGCATCTCGTTATTATAAACCATCAGACTCTAGGGTTAGCAGATAAAATTAGTTGTTGTTTTGGTGCTTGCTATTTCTCATAGAAATTTTGATTCTGCTGGATGCCAGCAACTATTCTCGCTGGCTAATTTATCGACACAATAAATTTGGGATTCTCCAAGCTTTTTTTTATTTAAAATTATTACTTAGACCAACTTTTTTGTGAGCAAGCGCAGTCAAAATCAGCCTCTATTGAGGTTTGGATTTATTAACAATACCTAGCGGTTGGCCGTATTTGTACAGCAAATTTTAAATTGTAGATTCCCTGATAATAGGGAGCATCTCATTTTGGCAAAAAGCTTTTTTTTGTTGTAGTGAGAGCTTAAGAGCTCGCTTTGTTTTAACAGCAAGCGAGCGGGGACAGCACTACAAAATCAAAACTGAGATGCTCCCTGATAATATTTGTTACAACCGCTACAGTTGATGATTGGCACAGTTGAATTAAACTATTGCCTTTAATTAGCACCATTCCTATAGACACTACCTCCCCTGGGTATTTGTGTCAAGTTTTGTAAAGGATCTGTGACATTAAAGTGATATAATCTCTAACAATTTGTATAAAATTTTCAAAATACTCTGCTCAATGCTGAGACTTATCACCGACTTTGACGGCCCGATTATGGACGTGTCCGATCGCTATTACGGAGTTTACCAGCAGTGTCTGGCCGAGACTCAGCGTGAGGGCCAAACAGTGCACGAACTCCCAAAAGCCGAGTTTTGGGACATGAAGCGGGCGCGGGTTCCCGAAACCGAAATCGGCATTCTCTCAGGATTAGACGCAGCCCAAGCCCTCGAATTTGCCCAGAAACGGCGTCAAACTGTCCACACGCTGCCGTTCCTGATTTACGATAAACCAGCCCCTGGAGCCGTGGAAACCCTGGAAAAGGTGCAGCGCGCTGGAATAGACTTGGCGGTGATGACTATGCGTCGCGTCAGGGAACTAGACGAGGCTTTCAACCGCTGCAATTTAGGGCATTTTTTCCCAGAAAACCGTCGCTATTGCCTCCCCAACGATTATGTCAAAACCGGGGATGTCAAAGATAAGCCCCTGCTGATGGCAAAAGCTCTCGCCGAACTGCCGCCTGCTTCTGAGCTTTGGATGGTGGGGGATACGGAGGCGGATATTATAGCAGCAAAAACTCACGGTGTCAAGGTAATTGGTGTTTTGTGCGGCATTCGCGATCGCACCCAACTAGAAATGCACCAACCGGATTTAATTGCTAACAATTTGAGCGAAGCTGTTGAGATTATTTTAGGATAGTTATTAGTCAGTTGTCAGTTGTCAACAGTTATCAATCATTAGTCAACAGTCAATAGTCATTAGTTATTGTTAATTAGTAATTGGTAATTGGTAATTGGTAATTGGTAATTGGTAATTGGTAATTGGTAATTGGTAATTGGTAATTGGTAATTGGTAATTGGTAACAATCAACTAACTACTAACACCTAAGAGCTACGAACCAACCAATAACAATTAACCAATAACAATAATTAACAACTGCCAACTGTCAACTGCCAATTGTCAACTGTCAACTGACAACCGACTATCGCAGAAAACTGCTGACCAGCCAAAGAATTAAAAACGTAAACAAAGCGATAAATTTCTCTGTTGTGATAAATGCCGTACTGAGCAAAGGGCCCATAAGACCTCCCAGCACCAAGCCTATAACCAAGCCAGCCACAGTCAGCAGCACAGCCCGACCAAATTTTTGTTCCTTGCGATTAAGAAAATAAAGACAAGAGCCGACCCCAAGAGCCAGAGTCAACTGTAGTAAAGAATCGTTAGCCGCTGGATAAATACTCAGTCCGCCCAATCCCACATAAACTCCAGCCGGCCACAAAATATCGGCTCGACTAGGAGTATCGATCAGGCGCTGCAACCAAGCTGGGCTGCCGGACGGAGCAGATGGAGTAAAGCTGGCGGGTGGGGGAGCCACTCGTTCGGGAAAGCGGATGCGTTCGGGTACTTTTATTTTCCCTTCCTGTCGCTGGCGGAGGCGATCCATGAGGATCGCGTCGTAAGCAACTTCGATCGATTCCAAACGTTTCTTGTCGCCGCTGTGCTGCTCGGCTAGACGGGTGCGGGCCTCTTGCACTTCATCAAAGGAAGCATCTTCATCGACTTCAAGCAGTTGATAGGGAGTTTGCTCACTCATAAAACTTTTTGGTATGCGGAAAACTCAGCGTCTTGAGACCTGAGAGGGCTGCAACGAAACGAGGCTAGAAGGTAGAAGGCATTCGGCATTCCGAAATAAAAATTTGTCAATCCAAAGATTGTTATTTAGATTGTGATTTTTTAAGCCGGCAATCTTAAATTTTACCTTGTGCCGAATGCTTTTAGCAGGAACTTGTGTTAGATGTGCTGACAATTCCCGACCACTGGATTTTTTTTAGTCGATCGCGGCGGTAGGAAAAAAAGCGAGCCGAGTCAGAATAAGTACAGAAAGGAGCGATCGCCACTTGAGAAGAATTAATTCCCAACTGCTGCAATTGCAGAGCATTGCAGAGGCGAACATCCAACCGTACCTTTCCCGGTTCTGGATCGGTCAACACAGGTGATTCGGGTAGTTGGTGTAAAAATTCCAGAATGCCGTCGGCTGTTGCACCAACTGCATTCTGAGGAGTAATCGTGGCTCCCAATTGGGCTGCCACTTCCACAGATACCTGGTAAACCTCTCCACCGATCGCCGGCCCGAGAGCAATCTTCAGATTTTCTAATTGACTGCCTTGTGCCACAAGTTGAGCGATCGCCTCTGGTAATATCTTAGCAGCAGTCCCGCGCCAACCAGCGTGAACGGCGGCCGCGAGTCCCGTGCCGCTATCAGCAATTAGCGCCGGTACGCAGTCAGCCGAGCAAACCCACAGCGCCTCAAAATCTCGCGATGCTACCAAGCCATCGGCCTGGGCATAGGTGGGGGTAGCTGTTTCCGGGTCTAGAGCCACAACTGGGGGCAATAGATCGGTTTTGAGTACGACATTGCCGTGTACCTGTTGGAGACGGTAAACGGGAGATCCTGGTGCTAAAACTTCCGTGAGATCGATCGGGCCGCGCGGCGAGAAATCGCGAGTAAAAAAGCCGTGAGACCATCGGTCGAGCAAGCTGCAAGTCAGATAGGGCAAGCCTTCGGCACTCTGCTGCCACTGCCAGCTAATACCGTCAGGTTGTCCGGTACGTTCAGAGTCAGGAAAATTTGTCAAGCGATCGCCAGCTAAAGCCATGAAACTTATCCTTCCCCAAGTGAGTCATTTCCTTTGTATTTTAGACAATTAACAATTTTGCTACTTAGTTTAAATGGGCGATCGGCAAAAATTGGGGGAGATGGGGAGATGGGGAGATGGGGAGATGGGGAGATGGGGAGATGGGGAGATGGGGAGATGGGGAGATGGGGAGATGGGGGAGCTTAATTCACAGACACGAACGCCAAAGCGCTATTATCAATGTGGCCGTCACAGGCTAGTTGGCAGTGCAATGATTGGGATCGGAAAAACCAGGGTATCGATCGCGAATCGACACAGCATTCGAGCTGTTCGACGCGAAAAAAAATTGCCTTAAGCCCGTTCAATAGTTGACAGTTGACAGTTGACAGTTGACAGTTTGAGAGCGACCTCTACCTAGAAGAAAGAGGATTGGAGTAATGAATAGTCTGATTTTCATTTCTCCCGAGCAGGGTTCCGGCTTTCAACCAATTACTTCTGGTAAAATCAGTTAAGTCTGTATAAAGATAAGGATTGCCATACACTTCGATCCAGACCCTGCCAAAAAACAGATACTTGCTTTCCGACTCCTGTCGCCAGCAGCCCAAAACTTTAGACTAAGATTCCTCCTCCCAGAATTCAAAGCTGCGAGTAAATCTAAAATCTAAAATCTAAAATCTAAAATCGACTAATCTTCTTGCGCCCCCCTGTTGAGTTGGGAAAAAAAAATCGTGAAACCAGTTCCAGACAAGCAAATAACAGCCCAGTTGAACACCAAACAGCAAAAAAATCACCCCACAGGCGCCCGGACTCGATCGCGCCTTTTGTCCGAACGCTCAATGCTGGTGGGACTAGGTTGCCTTGCCAGTCTGGGACTGCTGAGCAAAGGCATAGTTTGGGCCCAAACTGAAACTCCGCCAGCAGAACAAGCCGTCCCCGGCGCAGCAGAACTTCAGCCACTATTTGAAGCACCTCTGGCGCCCCCGGAACCCGAAGCCCAAGTGCAGCGAGAACCAGATCCCGAACCCCAGGCAGAAGTTCGGGCCCCATCGCCAGATTACGTCACCGAACAACCTCCGGCCCAATATTATCTACCGGAACCCGCACTGATTCCCTTGCCAGAAGCGACGGCCCAGGAACCTCCTTTTGAAGCACCAGTTAACCCAGAAGCCCGCGCTGGCACCGACCAAACAGACTACAGCGTTGGCGCTACCAGCCAATACGAAGCGCCTACAACGATCGAGTTTGCAGAAAGATCGACAGGCTGCGAAGGTTCCGTGTCAGCAGGACAAGGAGTTGGCGGTTTGTGCGGGCCTGCCGCTGTTCCCGAACCCGTGACAGCAGAAGCAGCCCCTCCCAGTTACAGCCCAGAAAGGCCGATCGCCGGAGGGCCCAACTACAACCCGCAAACTCCCAGCACAATTGGCCCTTATATTGCCACCCCTCCTTCTCGAAATCTGCCACAAAGCCCCGGGACTGTTCCGAACCTTCCGGGCAATGTTCGGGGAACTGTCGCCGGAAATAATAGCGGAAA
This sequence comes from Microcoleus sp. PH2017_08_TRC_O_A, assembly GCF_020738665.1. Classification (NCBI taxonomy): domain Bacteria; kingdom Bacillati; phylum Cyanobacteriota; class Cyanophyceae; order Oscillatoriales; family Microcoleaceae; genus Microcoleus; species Microcoleus sp. PH2017_08_TRC_O_A. The sequence goes on along the minus strand of NZ_JAEQCE010000078.1, from coordinate 23,356 downwards.
TCCTATCAGTAAAGTAGGTCAGGCCGCTCAACAAGTAGGCAACCAGCTTTGGGGACAGGGCAACCAGTCGGAATCTGCTTACACACCTCCGGGCTACTCAGCAGACAGCGGATACCCAGCTAACCCCGGATACTCAGCAGATGCTGGATACTCGATTAACACGGCAGCCTACGCCGCTGGCCCACCCGAACCCAGCATGGGACTAGGGCCAGTGCAAGTCGGCGCGATTAGTGTCAGCAGCGGCAGCAATACAGGTTTTGCTTACTACAATCTCACGCCGCGTCCCTTGGGCCGGCCTGGAAATGGCAACACCAGCCTGCTGTTTCCGCTATCGATTGCTGCGGAAATTACTTCACCCTTTGGGTGGCGGACTCATCCGGTTATGGGCTACGGTAGGTTTCACACCGGAACGGACTTGGGAGCCCCGATGGGAACGCCCGTACTGGCCGCTTATGCGGGTCAAGTGGCGATCGCCGATTGGTTGGGCGGCTACGGTTTGACGGTGGTTCTCAACCACAGCAAACAGTCTCAGGAAACTCTCTACGGACACCTTTCTGAACTGTTTGTCAAACCAGGAGAGTGGGTGAAACAGGGTGATACGATCGGGCGTGTCGGCAGTACAGGAATGTCTACAGGGCCTCACCTCCACTTCGAGGTTCGGCAAATGACTGCTCAGGGTTGGGTGGCGATCGACCCCGGTGCTCAGCTAGAATTCGCTGTAGCAAAAATGATCGGCACTTTGGAAACCGCCAAAATACCCCTAATGCCGAAATTTGTGGAAACACAAAGCGCTAGTGCACTCAAGGATTTGGAAAACGATCTGCCCCAGCTTCCACCTCTGCCGCTGGGAATGGACATCGAAGTTCACAACCTCCAGCCGCCATTCCCAGAATTGTTAAAAACTGACACTTCTGCATCCAAGGATAAAGAAGCCTCCAAACCCAAAATTCAGAAGCAAGCTAGCAGATAGGTTTTTTATCAGGCAATACGCTTGAGTTAACACTGTTTCTTGCCCGGAGATCCCCCTAAATACCCCTTAAGAAGGGGGACTTTGATCGAGTTCTTGTCCCCCCCCCTTTTTTAGGGGGGTTAGGGTGGATCAGCCTTAACCCAAGCGTATTGTTTTATAAGCACTCAAAGTACACACTACAAACAATCAAATAGGTTCGTAGTGAGGACTTTAGTCCGCATCCATAGAAGGACTAAAGTCCTCACTACAAACAATCAGCAAGAGCCTCCCATAAAAATTGGTAAATAGTAGCTTATGCTAATAGCGCAGTATTTGTGGGAATTAATTTTATTTCTGATTATTATAGTCGGGCCGATTCCCCTAAGCTTGTCTCTGGCCTTCGAGAATCATAAGGAAAACAGTAACTATTCATTTCCTCATTTTCTCCTCGTACTTTTGACGGGATGGAGTCTTGCACAAATTTGTATAGGTTTGATTTTAGGAAGTGCCGATCGCCTAAATCTTGCTGCGGTCATTATAGCAGAAATGCTGATTTGTGCGATCGGCTTAATTCTGATTTATGCCAAAAACCAGAAATCTTTTAGCTTCTCGCAGTGGCAGATTCCCCAACTCAAGCAACCTCTGATCCCATCCGAACTCCTAATCATTGGTGCCACCGCATTTGCAGGATTTGTGTTGTGGGAAACCCTAGCAACTAAACCCACAACAAATTATGACTCATTGTGGTTTCACCTACCTGTAATTGCCAGATGGTATCAAACCCACTCATTTACATTCTTAGATGCCGCCGGAAATTGGATTTTTGAACACGAGCAAGCCCGAGTATATCCCTACAATTGGCACGTCTTGTCTGCTTTGTGCGTACTCCCCTTCAAAGAAGATTTTCTCACAGCTTTTCCCATGCTAATTGCCTGGGTACTTGAAGGAATTGCAGTCTATCTATTAAGTATAAAATTTGGAGCAACGAGATTTTATGGCATGGCAGCAGCATCTTTAGTATTGACAGTACCGATGATGCTCAACCAAGTTAACACCATTCACCCAGACTTACCGCTAGCTGCGATATTTACAGTTGCTTTATATTTAGGTTTATCCTATCACAGCAGCCGATCGCAATCCGAGCTATCCCTATTTTTGGCATCTGTAGGAATGATAGCCGGAATTAAAATCACTGCCCTAGTCTATGCAGCCTCACTTTTAGGAGGATTAGCAATATTAGAAATTAAAAGATTCATCGTTAATAAAAATTTTACACCAACTAATTTTAGAATTCGCCACATCAAACCAGTCTTGGTGTGCGGCATACTTTGCTGCTTGTTTTTAGGAGGTTTTTGGTATGCGAGAAACTTGCTGCACATCAATTATCCTGTTGGTGATTCCCGCGAGATTAACATTCCCTTACAGCCTGTTGCCCCACCGTCTCCCGTACCTGGGCCAAAACCTCCCGTACCTGGGCCAAAACCTCCGGTAGCGTCTCCAAAACCTCCGGTAGCGTCACCAAAACCTCCCGTACCTGGGCCAAAACCTCCGGTAGCGTCACCAAAACCTCCCGTACAGCAGCCAACACCTACCATACCTGCGCCTTCAGCTTCGCCACTTTTGAAGATTTGGCAAAGCACTTTAGCCGCTCAATTTAATCCCAGTAATATTTCCCACTGGCAAATGTTCGGCTTGCAAGTCCTCATTAGATTGCAACTGCCATTTCTGGCGATCGCACTTCAGGCCTCTTCAGCACCTCTAGCTTTGATCCAAGGTAAAACCAGGATAATCAATCAAAACAATATCATTTTAACCGTAGTTCTTGCCAGCACCGGAATTCTCTACGTCATTACACCTTACACCTCCGGGACTGCCGGAGAGGCGATCGGTCAACTCAGTCCTTTACTCGGTTTTAATCTCAGATACGGCTTTCCCTTTTTAAGCTTACTGGCGATCGCAGCAGCAGCAACCGCGACTGAGCTCAAAACTCGCAAGCAAGTAATTGTAGCAGTTGTTTTAATTAGCAGTATTTCCGGCATTATTAGCAACACAATTTTTGACCTAATTAAAAATGCTTCTTTTACCGGAAAGAGTATTGTTTGGGGAAGTTGGTTAATTGACAGGTTTAAATCTCATTTTGCCGAAGCCATCAATCTGGTGATAAAAATATTAGCGCCCCGTTGGCCAGATTTAGGAATATACCCATTGATTTATGTTGGATTACTGCTACTAGCTGGGATTCTATTTAAGCGCAATCCTAGTTTAATTGGCTTGAAAAATCTACTCGCTAGCTTGAAAAAATCAAGTTACATAATGATAATTTGTGTCTGCATAGCATTGATGGTAAGTGCTACTTGGGTGGCGAGGGAAAAGCGAGATGTTGCTCGCGCCGAACTGTATCGCGGCATTTACGAATATATTGACAAAAATACAGTACCCAATGAAAAAATCGGCTTCTTTTTAAGTTACCGCAGCTACCTGTTTTACGGGAAAAATTTGGACAGACAAGTTTTATATGTGCCGTTTAGAGCCGATCGACTTCCGGCATGGATGGACAACCTCCACAAAAATAACATTAAGATGGTAGGATTCGGGCCCCTGACTGAGATGGACGAATACACCAAACTAGCTTTATCTTGGCTGACAAGTCCCGAGGGCCCGCTGCAACCAGTTTTCGGCAAAGATTTTAATACTGAGTCGGTACTGTATCGCTTAAAATATTAAAATATATGAGTTAGAATGAACACAACTAAAACTCTATTTTCAATTATAGTTCCGACTTACAATCGCCCCGAGAAATTAGCGCAGTGTCTTCAGTCTTTTGTGGAACTAGAATATCCGCGCGATAAGTTTCAGGTGATTGTCGTCAACGACAGCACCGAAATATCTGTAGAAAATACAATATCCCCTTTTCAAAATGGGTTAAATCTCACACTTTTGACACAACCCAACTCAGGCCCCGCAACGGCGCGAAATACTGGGGCTTTTGCAGCCGAGGGTAAATTTTTAGTGTTTACAGACGATGACTGTACTGTGGCGGCAGATTGGCTGCAAAATCTAGAAAAGCGATTTGTGGAAACACCAGACTGTTTGATCGGAGGTCGAACTGTCAACGCGCTGCCGGATAATATCTATTCTACTGCCAGCCAGCAACTGATCGATTACCTTTACAGTTATTACAATGCTATTGGCGATCGCGCGCAATTTTTCACTTCTAACAATTTTGCCCTTCCCGCTGAGGCTTTCCAGAAAATTGGCGGGTTTGACACGACTTTTTCGCTAGCGGCTGGAGAAGATAGGGAATTTTGCTTTCGCTGGCTCAATTTGGGAGGCCGCGCGGTCTATGCTCCCGAAGTTACAGTCTATCATTCCCACGCACTAACTCTGCGGAAATTTTGGCGGCAGCAATTCAATTACGGTAGAGGTGCTTTTTTGTTTGGGGAAATTATCTCGAAAAGTGGGGCTAAGGGGAAACGGCAACATCCGTCATTTTATCTGAATTTGCTAACTTATCCATTTTCCCAGGGATCGGGTATTCAAAAGCTATTAATTGCTGCTTTGTTTTTGGTTTCTCAGGCGGGAATTGCGGCGGGGTTGTTTTGGGAGAAAAATGTTTTTGTTGAGAAAGAGTTTGTCGATAGGGGGCGTCAGTTTTGAGCAGATGCAGACGGCGGTTGAAACCGCTTTTGACCTCTTACTCGTAGGCGAAGCCAGCGCGAAGCGCTTATGTGGCGAAGCGCCCGTCATCCGAGTAAGAGGTCAAACTACAAAAACGTAGGCGTTAGCCTTCCCGAAGGATAGTCTGCCTCCGCAGACTAAAGAGAATAACATAATGTTCGCCGCTCGTTCTTCAACCTGCGGAGGCAGGTTTTGTTTTTATAGACGCGGTTTCAACCGCCGGGTATTTTATGATTAAATACTCCGCGTACACCCCAAGATTACATAAATCCGTGTTCGGCTAAGAATTCAGGTGTAATTGTTCCCAAACTGTTGATGGCGGGGGTTTCTTCCCAGGGTTCGGGATGGGCTTCCCGGCCGCCGCTGCGGAGAAATTTGGCTACGTATTTGCCTAGTATGTCTGCTTCTAAATTGACTAAACTTCCCGGCTGCAAATAGCTGAGGTTTGTCTCGGAAAAACTGTGCGGAATTACGGCAACTTCAAACCAATTTCCGTCTGCATCGCAATCTGCTACGGTGAGGCTGATGCCGTTGACGGCGATGCTGCCCTTGGAAACGATGTATGGCGCAATTTGACGCTGCCATCCCGAATTGGCTGTTGGTGGGGCTGTAAACCTCATCTCCCAAGCGTTGGCGGTTTGGGTGGATGTCGCTAAAGTGCCGATCGCATCTACGTGTCCCGTCACAAAATGTCCGCCCAATTTGCTACCGGCGCGCAGCGAGGTTTCTAGGTTCACCCAAGCATCGGGGAATGCTCCCAAATTAGTGCGGCGCAAGGTTTCTGGGGAAGCGATGGCGACAAAACCTTGGGGCAGAACTTCCACCACTGTCAAACAAACTCCATCCACTGCTACGCTGTCGCCAATGGCTAAATCTTGTAAAATCTGATAGGAGTTGCTTGAGGTGCAGGAAATTTGGAAGTAATCGTTGCCTAGCGATTTCAGCTTTCCGAGAGATTGAATTAGTCCTGTAAACATAGTTATTTTTTGGTAGTCGATCGCTTATTTAAATCAAACCACAGTCACAAACCAGACGGAGGAGCTTTTGCCATCTCCTCTATCCCTATTGTCAATGGAAAATCTAAAATCTAAAATCGACAGTCCCAGATCGGTTGCAGATTCAGGCGAAGATCGAGTCATACTGGATTTAGGTGATCTTTATGTCCAAATTCTCCACCGCCTTGCAGTTTCTTAATTCTATGAGGCCGATCGAATGATTGAAATGAAAGTCGCTGGAATTGCCTTAGATGCAGCCACGCGCAGCCCAATTGTCCTATTGAGAGACGCTACTGAGCGTCGCGCTTTGCCTATTTATATTGGTCAGGAGCAAGCAAAGGCTATTATTAGTGCTCTGGAAGGCCACAAGCCTCCTCGACCTTTAACTCACGATTTGATGGTCAATTTCCTAGAGGCCTGGAGTCTTACCTTGGAGCGGATAGTGATTCACTCGCTGCAAGATAACACGTTCTATGCCGTGCTGATTGTCCGTCAGGGTGAAGTGAAAAAAGAGATCGATGCCCGTCCCAGCGACGCGATCGCCATAGCTCTGCGGACGAATAGCCCCATCTGGGTGATGGAAGAAGTCGTCGCCGATGCTTCTATACCGGTCGATCGAGATGCTGATGAGGCCGAACGCCGGGCCTTTCGCGAATTTATCTCAAACCTCCGCCCGGAGGATTTGATCAAGAGAAGCGGCTTGGGCCAAAGCGAAACTTCCTCCTAACAGATATGCGCTATCGACGGTTTGGCAAAACTAACTTGCACCTGTCCGTATTTTCCTTGGGAACCATGCGTTATTTGGCTTCTGAGGAAATTGCCTTTCAGACTGTACAACAAGCTGTATCTCAGGGAATCAATCACCTGGAAACGGCGGCGGGTTACGGTTGCAGCGAGGAATATCTAGGCGCGGCCCTCGCATCTGGTTTGTCTGTCGATCGATCGCGCTTCCACGTCACCACGAAAATCCCTCCTGGGGACGATGCTGCTGCCACGGAACGCTGCATCGACTCGTCTCTCAAACGTCTAAATCTAGACTATATCGATTGTCTGGCAATTCATGGTTTGAATGCTTGGGAACATTTGGCTTGGGTGCGATCGCCCACAGGCTGCATGGAAGCTGTACGCAAAGCCTTGGCTGATGGCCGAATTCGGCACGTCGGTTTCTCGACTCACGGGCCTCTGGATCTGATTTTGGCTGCTATAAATACAGATTTATTTGAATTTGTCAACCTGCATTATTACTATTTTTTTCAGCGCAACACCCCGGCAGTTGAACTCGCCAAGCACAAAGATATGGGCGTTTTCATCATTTCTCCGGCAGACAAAGGAGGGCAACTCTACACGCCCCCAGAAACTCTCGCACAATTGTGCTCGCCTTTCTCGCCTTTGGAGTTGAACTATCGGTTTTTACTGAGCGATACTAGAATTGGAACTCTGAGTGTGGGGCCTGCAAATCCGACAGAATTAGAGCAACCTCTAAAATATGCCGATCGCGACTTTCCCCTCACCCAGGCCGAAATTGCTGCGTTTGTGAGGATTGAATCGGTGATTGCCGATCGTTTGAAAACTGACAAATGCAGCCAGTGCTACGCCTGTTTGCCTTGCCCGGAAAACATCAACATTCCCGAAGTATTGCGGCTGCGGAATCTCGCTGTCGGGTGCGACATGACTGAGTTTGGCAAATACCGTTATGCTATGTTTGAAAATGCCGGACATTGGTTTCCTGGAAGCAAAGGCAACCGCTGCACCGATTGCGGCGAATGTTTGCCCAGGTGTCCCGAAGAGTTGGACATCCCAACTTTGCTCAAAGACACTCACCAGCGACTGAATGGCAAAGCGGGCAGGCGGTTGTGGGATTGAAACACAAGGTGACAGTTGACAGTTGACAGTTGACAGTTGACAGTTGACAGCAAAGTCTACCTGGAAGGAAGAGGATTGGAGTAATGAATCGTCTTCTTTTAATTTCTCCGCGGGTTCCAGCTTTAAACCAATTCTTTCTGGTAAAAAAAACTAAATTACAAAATTTGGTTGAAGAGCCAGAAAATTTATTTCTATGACAATACCCCAGTTATTTTATGACTTTCTTCGACCCAGCGAGAGCCAACATTTTTCTGATGGGTGATTAACGGAACTCTCTCTAAAATCTCAACTTCCAAATCTCAACTTGATACTTCCAGATTAATATCCCGTGTCATCTACAAACGATTTAGCATCTACTACTATGGCTCAAACTCAGTTAAACGACAGCCAGCAAAACTGTTCGCAGCCTACTAATTTTGCGACTTCCGAAAGAAGATTGAAAGCAGTTTTCAGACCTGCCACCTACAACTTGTCTGTCACCAGAAAACAATTAATTGGATTGCTGGCTTTACAAACCATCTTGCCAGTCGGATTAACGGGAGCAGCACTTTGGCTAACATCAACTGTTGGAAGCAGCGAACTGCAAAATCAAGCTAAATCTGAACTGAGCCTTAGTGAAAGTAACTACAATCTTAAACTCGATCGCGCTGCATTCAGTTTGCAAAACTCCTCTGACAGCAAAACGATCGCCCAAATAGCCTCAGCTTATAACAGCGGCAAGAATATATCAAATTTGCGACAATCTGTCAAGGATATTTTGGAAACCCAAGTTAAAACAGGGGAAATAGACAGTGCTGTCTTAGTGGGAAAAAACGGGCAGATTGTAGTTAGCGTCAACCCCAACATCAAGGAAAAAAGTGTTAACCTGCAAAAAATAGTCGATCGAGTATTCGCTGCCAAAAAGCCAATAACCGCCAGCAAAATTATTGCCAAATCGGAACTTCAGAAACAATTGGTATCTTTGCCGCGCGCTGCGGGAGACGGTAGCGTTCTCATCCGCTACATAGCAACTCCTGTAAACGATCCCAAAACTAAGACGGTGATTGGTGTCTTAGTGTTAGAAAAAATTTTGAGCCAAACGACGGCAGTTGCTAGCAGCGAAACCATCAATTTACAAAGTGGCGGATATCGCGCTATCTACTCCGTCCCAACTGACGGCAAATTTGTGTTGGCAAGTTCGCAAATATTTACCAAAAATCAAAAGTTGCCAGATTTGCTGGCAGACAAATCGCTGCTGAAATCGGCACTCGCAGCCGCCGGCAAGCCTGTCGCTCAGGAAATGCGAACAGGCAGTAAAACTTATACAGTAGCTGCTCAATCCCTGGACAATTTAGCCGGAAAACCCGCAGCAATTTTAGTGCGGGGAATGCCACAAACTGATCTCGCATCCTGGTGGGGCAATAATTGGCTGCTAGCACTGTCTGTGGCTGCCGCCGCACCCCTGGCCTTAGCAGTAGGAGTCACCCGCCTCCTGGCCAAACCAGCTAACTCAGATTTATTAACAGCAGACGGGAATTTACGCTCTAACTCCACCGCCGAAGCGCACCCGCAATCGGGGAAGTGTGTTAGCGAAGCCAACGAAAAGGATCGCACTTCTGACAATTTATCGGAAAATTTATCTGACAATTTATCTGACAATTTAAATTTGGGCGAACTCCCCGGTTTATTCCTGAAACAACCTAATTTAGACAGTCAATTAGCGATGGATTTTGAGTATGGAAATTGTGCGGGCGATCGCGCGCAAATCACAAATCCCGAAATCTCGCTAACTGTCCCAACCCTAGAATTGGCCGCCAACTGGGGTTCAAACCACCCACAGCCGACAAATACAGAACCAGCAAAAAGCTCGATCGCCTTAAATCAAGTCCAGGAAGCTTGGCAAGACTTAAATCGCCTCAACTTGGAATTGCAGCGAGAAATACTCGAACGTCAAAAGGTTCAAACAGCCCTGCGGAAGAGCGAAGAACTGCTGCAAGCGATTTTAGACAACTCCACAGCAATGATTCACATCAAAGATGCTGACGGAAAATACCTGCTTACAAACAGCCATTTTGACAATTTGTTCCATATGGCAAAAGAACAAATAACTGGTAAAACCGACGGCGATATTTTTCCTCAAGACAAAGCATCAGTCTTGCGAGAAAACGACCTAAAAGTGATTGAAACCTGTTCGCCCCTAAGCATTGAAGAAGTCATCCCTCAAGACGACGGGCCGCACACTTATCTGTCTCTCAAATTTCCCCTCTGCAACTCCGAAGGTACAGCTTATGCAGTCGGTACAATTTCTACAGATGTGAGCGATCGCAAAAAAGCCGAACTCACCCTAGAAAAAGCCAAAGTAGAACTAGAAATAGAAGTCGAACAGCGCACGGCATTCCTCAAACAAGCCAACCAACTCTTGCAGTTTGAACTCGCCGCCCGAGTCCGCGGCGCCATTACCGTCAGACAAATGACGGCTCAAGTAGCCCGACACGCCAGAACAGTTGACGGCATTCTCGGCGCTTCCCTCGACCTAATTTTTCTAGTGGATCAGTCGGGAAGGTACACTTACGTCAGTCGCACCGCCGCCCAAGCTGCCGGCATGAACCCCAGAGAAATGATTCGCAAAACCTGGCAGGAATTAGGCTGGCCTCCAAACATTATGGAGCGGGTTCACCAACAGTGCGATCGCATATTTGTCACAGCCGAACCCGCCAAAGGCGAAGTAATCGTCCCCACCGCAGCCTGGGGAACCCGCGACTACGAGTACATTCTCAGCCCGGTGTGTGCGACAGACGGTAGCGTGGAAGCGGTGGTAGCCACGCTGCGGGATATCACAGAGCGCAAAGACGCCGAGGAAGCGTGGCAGTTGGCAAAAGAAGCCGCCGAACTCGCCAACCGCGCCAAGAGTGCTTTTCTGGCAAACATGAGCCACGAGTTGCGGACTCCCCTAAACGCAATTATCGGCTACAGCGATCTGCTGGTGGAAGATGCCGAGGAGGTGGGCAACTTAGAGGTAGTTTCGGATTTAGACAAAATTCGGACTGCTGGGAAACACTTGCTGCAACTGATTGACGACATTCTCGACATTTCCAAAATTGAAGCTGACAAGATGGAGATTTATCTCGAAAGCTTCGATGTTGGCGGCCTGATCGAGGAGGTGGCGACAACCATCAAACCGTTAATTGAGAAAAACGGCAATACCTTGCAAGTATTGAGTGCCGAGAATATCGGCGCCATGCACGGCGATTTGATGAAAGTGCGGCAGATAATCCTGAATTTGCTGAGCAATGCTGCTAAGTTTTCTGAGAATGGGGCGATCGTACTTACTGTCGAAAGAATTACCAGTGAAGAATTAAAAAATAAATATCAACCGCGAGTTGTTCAAATGTTAATTTTGGATGCTGAATATTTAGTTTTCCGAGTGACAGATACGGGGATCGGCATGACACAAGAACAGCAAGAGCGACTGTTCCAACCTTTCACCCAAGCGGACAATTCAACTACTCGCAAGTACGGCGGTACAGGTTTGGGATTGACTATCAGCCAGCGTTTTTGTCAGATGATGGGCGGTGATATTGAAGTTACCAGCGAGTTAGATTGTGGTTCTACTTTTACGGCTTTTCTGCCTGCTTCGTTGTTTAGGCGATCGGAATTTCAATAATTTTGTCGCAATAAATTATGATGAATCACCACAAATTCAGCCACCAAAATCAAGTTTTCCGGCGCAGACCTAGCATTTTGACAAAAAGTTTATGTTTGTTCCTAATTGCGAGTTCTACGTGCATCACAGCCTTGCTGTGGGGACAATATGCGGCGTTTTCCCAGCAACCAGTCTGCCCGAGTGGAGACGCTGCCAATTTCCCGTCGCCGCCGCTTTCGCAAGCCGAAAAGAGCACGCCGAGTCTGTGGTTGGCTCAAAAACAGTTTGGCGGCAAATTGCTCGATCGCTGGTTTGTCGATCGCAGCAACACATGGGTTATCATCATCGTCAACCGCCAACTGTGGAGTTTGCTCGATTATATGGAACGCTATCAGTTTGTCAACCGCTTCGGCGCTGCTTCTAGCGAGTACGGTTACAACCTGCGAGTTTGCAACCGTCAGGGGACTGCTTTGGCGGTTTATGCGTGCAAGGGCGATCGGCTTAACTGTCGGATTGATTTAGAATCTCTCTCAAATCCCGGTCTTCGAGGCAAAATCAAAGGATTTTAGTAGGGTGCGTCAGCTAGAGAGATTTTTGGGATAATCGATAAATCAAGAGGTGACGCACCGTGCATTTGAGCTGATAAATGCGGTTTATAATTCGTAGAGATTTTAGTAGTAGGGTGCGTCAGCTAGAGAGATTTTTGGGATAATCGATAAATCAAGAGCTGACGCACCCACATTTTAGCTAACAAAATAACAGGCAAAAAATGGCACTTCCTCAAAAGAAATCACGTAGTATCACCATAAACGAAGAAAAATATCGTTGGCTTATTTCACGTGACGATTACGGCGGCATTGGTTTGTTTATAGAGTTATACCAGAATCCTGCTCAGAAATTGACGACAGCTTTTTCTTATGATTATCAAGTTGTTACGCCTGTGCTGGTGCGTGAGGTAATTCTCCATGCCTTAGCACAAGGATACACGCCTCACAAAAAAGGTCAGAATTTTGGGCTACCTAAAAATTCACCCTTAGTAGTAGTTAAGAATTTAACAATTAACGCAGCTTATAAGTACAACTGGTGACTGACACACTCTATGGTTAAAGATGCGTCAGTTTTGATGATTTTCAAGGTACGTAGTTGCGCTTCAGCGCTCTTTAGATCTAACTTTTTACTGCTTGTTTTTTAGATCTATGAAAGAGCGCTGAAGCGCAACTACGTACCTCAACACGTACTTAACTTTTTACTGCTTGTTTTTTAGATTTATGAAAGAGCGCTGAAGCGCAACTACGTACCTCAACACGTACTTAACTTTTTACTGCTTGTTTTTTAGATCTATGAAAGAGCGCTGAAACGCAACTACGTACCTTAAAACTTACTTAACTTTTCACTACTTGTCGAATTTCTTGCCAAAGCGATCGATATTCGGCAATCCCCGCATCTCCAAACGGCAGCAGAAAGTCGCTGGCGGCAAGAATTTTAGCATCCGGTAACAACACGGGATTGCTTCGCACATCGGCGGGCAAAGCCTCGGGTTTCATGCCGACAATTATCGGCGAACTAGCTTTAGCCAGCAAAGATAATTGAGGCGCAATCTGAGGCTGCAAGCAAAAATTAATCCATTTTTCCACTAACGAAACTGGCTTTTTTGATGCTGGTTGTACCCACAAATCCGTCCACAGTGCAGTTCCAGAAACTGGAATTACTACAGCAATATCCTTTTGAGTTTGTAACAGCGGCAGTACGTCACCAGATGAACCTACGGCTAACCAAGTATCACCTAAAATTAACGGTTGCAGGTATGTATCGGAACTGTAAAGCTTAGTTTGGGCGTGCAGATTTGCCAGTTCTTTTTTGAGGTTGGGAACTTTATCTAATTGCTGCGTGTTGTAAGATTTTCCGAGTTTTTTTAATGTTAAACCGATCACTTCTCTCGCGCTATCCGGTAGCGAAATTCGATCGCGCAATTCGACTCGCCACAAGTCACTCCAATCAGTCGGAGTCCACCCCAAATCCTTAAATTTGTCGGTTCGATAGGCAATTACCGTACTTCCCCAGCGGTAAGGTGCAGCCCAAACTTGACCTTTAGCGTCTAATTGGCCGTCAGCGTTACGCCGGACGAGTTTTTGCCATCTTTCGGGCAATTGCGACCAATTAGCAATTTTAGCAGGATCGATCGGCTGAATCAATTTTTGCCGAATTGCCAAAGTCAGCCAATAATCTCCCAACATCACCAAGTCAGCTTGATTTTTGGCTTCCGGTGTCCGTTTCCACTCCTGTAACAAAGCGAATAATTCTTTTAATTGCCCTTCCTGCGTTACCTGCAACTGCGGAGACGGTTGTAAATCGCGGCTAAATTTGCTTGCGAGTTGGGCCGGAATACCGTTTTTGAGCGATCGAATTTTGAGAGTGGGTTTCGAGTCGCAACCTGCCGCCAATTGACTTAAAGTTAGGGTGGCTGCGCCCAATAGCAAAGACCTTCGTTTCACCTGTGAATCCGCTTTTCTAAATATTGACCGATGTTTTGTGTTCTGCGACCCGGGAAATAATTGTTTGTCGAGTCCGGTAGTCCGCACCGATTTGTCTTATTTCTTTTTCCAACACATAGCCATTGTACTAGCTTCTGCTGCGATCGGAGTCGGTGCTCGTCTTGCCGTCAACTTACCGCCTCGTTTCTGAACTCCAAATTTCTTTGGGCTAATTTTGCCGGTCTTTGCGGGCGATCGCCTGTATCTGTGTTACATTCCTTAATATCAGGAAACCGCGAAAGCGCCACACTCTGCCGTTGGATGACGCTTTTTCCACAAACGAAGTGAAAAAGTCCTTTTAAATCCGCGACAGTTTAATAACTACAAAACCCGGTTGCTGTCTCCATAACAATCTCAACTCCCAAATCGAAAAATGGCAAATTGACTGCCGAGTCAATCTCACACTCCTGGAGGGACTCCCACTCTCAGAAGCCGAGTTTTTTTGTTTTTTTTAACTCTGATTGAAGGTTTGAACAAAGTATAGGAGTTAACAAACCTCGTTTCAGAATCCAAGAAAATCTAAAATCTAAAATCTAAAATCTAAAATCCTCAAGCTGAGTATCTCAACCTAGCGTCAGGATTGGGAAGACAACAATTACGTCAAAAATTAAATAATTTAGTGATAAATCCCACTTATGTAAAGATTTCCCTAATATGTAAAGATATAAGTTACTATTCCGAGGATGACTGTATGGAAGCGCTACGCCAGCAAGTTACAGCATTGACCCAACAAGTCGATGCTTTGTACAAACTCGTAGAAAACCTCAATGAAAAGTTATTGGAGTCCGCCAAGGAGACGAAGCTGGCCCAGCAGCATATGGACGATCGCTCCCTGACAGCAGGAAATCACAAAACCTCTCCCTATCAAAGCTACAGCAATCTCGACGGCATCCTCGGTCACAAGGACATACTGTTAGATGACAACTACTTCGACAAGAATTCTCAAAGTCTGGAAAAAGAGCTGACTTCCGAGATTCAAATCCAGCGCCTAACAGCTCAGCTAACAGCGGCTTACAATCGAATTGCTGCCTTAGAAGAACAGTTGGTCGCCAAAAGAATGCACTCACACGTAGGCGGGTCTAATTAAATATTGCTGCTGGCGATCGGCATGGATCGAGAGAGAAAATACAAGTTGCCTTGATTTATGCTCGTCTACTTATAGAGTCATTGAATAGAGTGTTTTGTCTCGCGAAATTCACAGGAGGAATACTGCATCAAAGCGAGATATTGTGTAGAATATTCTGTAAATCTGAAAGCAAAAATGCTACAGAAAATGATATAATTATTCAGCCCAAACAAAGCTAGTTGAGCAGCACAACGAGGTTGGCAGCTCGATCGCACATCTGAATTTTTCATATTTAATGCCTGATATTCCGACAGGCACGGAAAAGGAAAAACCCGGTTTTACTGTTGAATTTCACACCGCGAGGCTAGGGCTTCCACAGCTTGCAGAAGTTGGGTTGGAGTCCAATTCACAGCTAGGCCGCTGGCGATCGCACACGCACCCGCACCCACACCTTCCTTCACGTACCCGCGATCGTAAGCTTGCAGTTGCGGGTAGCGAGAACTGGCAAAACTTAGCTGTGCAGCCAACAGAGGGACACCGCCGATATCCGAGGCGAGTCCTACAGTGTCCCCTGTGGGGTCTTCCGCCACCCAGCGCGTAGTCCCCACCGCGACTTGTTCGGGACACCATAACAGCTCGTATTCCGTGGCTAAGGCTTGCATCAAAGCATACACTGCCAGCATTTGCGTGCCACCAGCCAAAAGTACCCCGCAAGTCCGACTCGCGGCGATCGCCATTCCCGCCACCGCTATTTGCATCGGATCGCCCACCGCCGCCACCAAATCCAGGGGGGTGCTATTTTTTCTGCCGATTTCCCACCCAGCATTATTGAGTCCCGCTGTCACCGCAGCCAATTTTTGAGCGTGATTGCAGGTAGGGTGAGAACTATTAACCTTACCCGCCGCTGCAATTCCCAAACCCATTAACACGCCCAAAGCAGTAGTCGTGCCACCAACTACGCACTCCCCTAAAATGACATAACTGCCATTAGTTTCGGCGGCCAATTTAGCGCCCCAAATTAATCCTTGTTCCAGCAAATGTTTGACTATTTCTAGTTCCAAAGCATTCCCAGAAGTTAGACACTTTGCCGCAGTACCGCCCAAATCAATTGTAGGTACGGGAGGCGGCAGGGGTAAACCTGCATTAAACAGGTAAAGGGGAATTTCCAAAGCTTCGACTACGGCGCGAGATATTAGCACCGGTGAGGCACCGGCTTCTAGGGGCGGCAAGGGATACTGCGGTGACGGTTGCGGGCCGTTATACAAAAATTCTGCATCGGCCAAACAAGTAAATTGTCGATCGCGCGGGGTTGCTCCTGCTGCCGAAATCCCCGGAATTAAGCCAGTTGCGGTGAATCCTAACACGCAGGCAAATATCGGTTTTTGTCCCCGATGGCGATCGAGCCACCGCTGGCCCTGTTCAATTTCTGTATAAACATGAATCATAATTAGTCAGTTGACAGTTGACAGTTGACAGTTGGCAGTAATAATCGGGGATTGGTAATGGGGAATTGGTAATGGGGAATTGGTAATGGGGAATTGGTAATGGGGAATTGGTAATTGCCGGAAAAACTAGAAAGAGGGAAAGCGGATAATTTGATTTTTTTCCTTCCCTCAACATCCATCTGTTAAATCTGTTACAAGATCCTTCTTCCCTCTTCCTTCTTCCCTCTTCCTTCTTCCCTCTTCCCTCTTCCTTCTTCCCTCTTCCTTCTTCCTTCTTCCCTCTTCCTTCTTCCCTCTTCCCTCTTCCTTCTTCCCTCTTCCCTCTTCCTTCTTCCTTCTTCCTGATGACTGATGACTAATGACTAATGACTTCCGATTACTCCTCATAATCGATTAAAACTTGCACCCAGCGCGGCGGCCGCGGAATCGGATTTCCCAAACGATCTAACAGCAGCAAAGCTACTAAATGCACTACAAATAAATATACAATATTGTTAATCAAAATCATCCCAGCGGCGATCGCCCCTATTGTACTCAAACTCGGCACGCTCAGCCAGCCCAGCTTCACAAATACCCATTCCACAATCTCTGTTACCTGGGCGGTTACATAAACCCAGAGATCTTGACCCACCAAAGCTGACAGCAGCCAAAACTTAAAAAAGAACCCGACAGCACCAATTACCGCCCCCACACTAATAGAGACAGACCAACTCGCTTTGCGCCGCCAAAGTCCTCCCAGTGCAACTCCCATAATTCCAAAAGGAATCACGTATAAAATGCTCCGCGTTGGGCCCATGAGTACCGACAGCAGCAAACCGGAAACCAAAGCTGACATCCAAGCCGCTCTGTTACCCCAGCGCAGGTAAACCAGGGCTATGGGCACCGGGAAAAAAACCCGCAGCAACGGGCCCAGGGGAAAGTAATAATTTATCAGCCAAATCAAGCTAGCGGTACTTGCCAAAAATGCCGTTTCTACGAGCCTCAAAGGCGCTTCTCCAGTGGGGGGCGTCCCCGGGTCGGAATTTTTGCGATCGCCAGCCATTGCTGAAAAAGTGGCGGTTTGTGGCTCATTATTGCTACTGGGTGAACTGCCTGAATTAGACGCGGCATCTGCTGACAAAAAATCACTCATCCGATTTTAGATTTTAGATTTTAGATTTTAGATTTTACAGGACTTACGTGCTACACGTCTGATTCCCGATTTGAGATTTTAGATTTGAGATTTTACAGAACTTGCCTGCTGCACGTCTGATTCCCAATTTTCCGATTTTCCGATTTTAAATTTTATCAGAAAGAATTGGTTGAAAGCCCCAAGCGCGATCGGGAGAAATTAAAATTAGACTATTCATTACCAGAAAGAATTGGTTGAAAGCCCCAAGTCTTCGAGGGAGAAATTAAAATTAGACTATTCATTACTCGAATACTTGGACTTAAAGGTAGAGGTAGCTCTCGAACTGTCAAGCGGTCAACTGTCAATTGTCAACTGTTGAATCCAATCTTCTTCTTTCTAGGTAGAGGTCGCTGTCAAGCGGTCAACTGTCAATTGTCAACTGAATAAAGTTTGATATTTTACGACACTGGCGGGCCATAAGATTAATTTCCGGTTTCACTATTTGGAGGCCTCGCCACCCAATTTAATATTGTTCGCACAAACCAGGTTTAGGTAGGAACGCCAGTCTTATTTTAGATTGATGTTCTCAGGAAAATTTTCAGCAGCATCATTTTTCAGCTTTGACTTCCTGAATTACAAATACCGAACAAGATGCGTGGTGAACGACATAATTGCTCACACTCCCGAGGAAAGCTTCTGTAAGCCCCGTGCGGCCGCGCCTCCCCACTACTATTAAATCTGCACCCCAAGTTTGGGCGTGTTCGCAGACACAATGCCCCGGATCGCCATCCATTTGGCAGTCAAATTCCACCTCCAATCCTTGTTTGGCTGCAACCTCGCTATAATTTTTCAGCAAACCCTCAGACTGTTTTACCTCCCTTTCCAGCCGCAAACGTTGAGCTTGATAAGCTTGATCCATTAACTCGGCATTCAAGCCCAAATCTACCGGAATTGGCACTGCCGTCTCGCCCAGCGAGTTGACAGTAACGCAGTGAAATAGCATCATCTTAGCTCGATCGATCGAGGCTAATTCTAAGGCTTGACTGAAGACGCGGCGGCCAAGTTCAGAATCATCGACGGCGGCGAAAATTTTCTTAAAACTCACAGCTTTACCTCCGGCGGGAAATCATCAATATCAGTTAGTTAACAGAGAGTGTTGTTGAATGAGATTCAAATTAACAATCTCTGATACTTCTAGAGTAACCCATAAATGGAGTTAATCGGAGTAAGTCACAATATTCCAATTATAGTTCACTTTTTTAACTCCTCTGTAGTCGCGTCTTTCAGTTTGCGGGAGCTAGTCCCAACCAAATAGAGCGTAGTAAGGTAGGAATTTTTAGGCAGTTTACCCTAGCCTAGTACAATCAAAGTGGTAGTCGCTAACACCGTTCTAGTTTGATTGCACACCGTCACGTATTACTACTTCAGGCTTTTAAGATTGAGCGTAGCTTCTAGTAGGTTGCGCTTGATTGCTTTTAATGCCACGTTTCGGGCAGCATTTAATCCAGAGTGAGCCTTGTACCCATCAGCAGTTGCCACCAATGCAGCTCCAGATTGATAGCCCTCAAATCGAAGTGAGTCAGACGGAAACTTAGCCCCTCTCCAAAGTGGTTCTCCCCACGGACTAAGGCGACTCGTATTCATCGGACTAACGCGAGTTGTCACAATTGCATAATCTTGATATGCGATTCGTTTGACTTGCTCAAAGACCTTTCCCTTTAGCCAGTAGGCACGCTTTTGATTTGATCTCCTAGAGAATTTGCCTTTTTTCGGGCGAAGATTGCCTAGGTGTTCAAAACTAATTACATCCACTTTCCAGTGTTTTGCAAACTCAACAAGTTCCCTTGAAACCGCTCTGGAAAAATTAATTTCTCTGGCCGTTATTGAGTCCCATCTTGATTTAGCAAAACCACGACTCACTATTTTGGCTTGTCTCATCTTGATTGCAATTTGTCCTAGATCCCGCTTCCTACGAGCTACGTGACGCGACTGGTTGATAAAGTGCCTAGCGATTTCAGTCGTTTCGCCTCTGTCGTTGGTTTCTAGAACAGTTGCAATGATAATAAACTTGTCTAAATCCATGTCAATCCCGCAGGTTCTAAATGCGGAGTTAGACATAATTCCCTTGATACCTCCTGTGGCAGGCACATATTTTTCTAAGGGGAAAACGAGCCATAAAGAACCATTTTGTACTTGAATTCTTGGAGAACCTTTTGTCCATTCTGTCGGAACATTAGGACATTGATATTGATGTTTGACCCATTTCCATGAATTCCCTACTCGCATTTTCAAAACAATGGAGAAACCATCATCCTCTTTCCACATCCCTGAATCGTAATGCGGGTTAAACCGGAATGCCCTAGGATGAACTGGAGGTTTGTGATCTCTCATTCGCTTCGGACGATGCAACCATTTTTGATAGGTTGAATTCCAGCTTTCGTAAGCACCGATGGCTTGTCGGATTGCGGCTCTTTTTAGCGGGGAAGGAAAGCCGCTAATAAACTGATGACCAGCGGTTAGTAATTCGTAGAATCGCCAGCCTCCCTTAGATTGCACGGGAATGCTTACGCCTTGAGGATTTTCAGCAATTAACAGGAAATAAAAATGCACTACTTCGTTGTAAGCATCCTTGGTTTCCTGCATATCAAATTTTGAGCGAATTAGTTTCGCTTTAACTGATTTGGTTGTAATTGAATATCCTTTTTGGCGTTTTAGCATTCTATAATGAAACTCCAATACACTCTAATTCGTCAATAGACGACAGATACATCGCGCTTAGCGCTCCAATATATACATAACCACTCCAGTATACTCCAATATTTCGTTTTGTAGTGATTAGACTAACAGACGCTCCAAGGCGTGTAGGTCGGGAATGCACAAAACGTCACGTTCGCGTTGAATAGTTCCTTTTTTTTCCAGCTTGCTCAGCACTCGCGTTACCGTTTCCCGAGCCAGCCCGCTGAGGCTACTTAATTCTCTGTGCGGCAGGTTGGGAATTTCTGTACCTCCACTGGACATTTTTTTCCCTTGCCCCTCTGCCAAAAATAATAGAATATCTGCTACTCGCGAGGTACTGTCAGACTCTCGCAAACGCAGGCGGCGGTTGACTTGTCGCAGGCGGCGGGCCATCAGTTGAGCTAGCCGAATGCCTGCGAGGGGCTCGGTATGAATGAGTTGCACAAAATCTTGAGCTGGCATATTGCCGATCAGTGTTGGGGCTAGGGTGATGACATCTGTCGATCGCGGTGCTTCTTCGATCGCTGCCATTTCCCCGAACAGTTCTCCTTTCCCTAAAATATTCAGCGTTACTTCTTTTCCGTCTAGATTGTAGGTGCGAATTTTCACCCAACCATCCAATATAAAATACACTGATGTTCCCCAGTCATTTTCTAGTAAAATCACTTGATTCGACGGATGACTGCGGGTAACGATGTGGACAGTTGCTCTCTCGATTACAGGGTCAGGCAAACCTGCAAAAAAAGGAGTAGAAACTATCAATTGATTTATATTTGACTGCGGATCTCGGGCGTTAAAGCGGTCTTCCATGAGGCCATCATCTTAATTTATGCGCTTGAGCTGCGCTGGGCAGTTAGAAATAGCTTGCAGCCGAGTCATTCGAGCGATTTGAGATTCAAGCATTTGAGGAACAAGGAGCTAAAAATCGGCAATTTTTCCTCTAAAGTTTTGCGGTCAAAGGTCGAATATGGGAATTATTGACGCGATCCCCGGCATAAATGCGCGGGAATTCTCAAAGGTTGCATTCCGGTGCGATCGCATCCACACCTTCACGCTTTCTTCTTCCTGTCTCTTAGGCTCTTAACTAGACCGTTTCCGGTTCCCGTCAGACCGCCTCCACAGGCAATTTCTTTAATGTCTACGAAGCGTCCCTCCGCCGACAATCCTTGAAAACCGAATAACTTGAGCGGCTGCTACATCTCGATGTGTTGTATACCCACACTCAGGGCAATTATGCACTCGTTCATCAAGTGCTTTCTTGCCAGTGTGACTATCACAATTCGGACAAACCTGAGAAGTGTAATCCTTGTTTACCTTCTCAAAATGTACTCCCCGTTTCCAGCACACCCACGACATAATCGCGATGAATTGACCGAAACCAGCATCTAAGGTGTGTTTGCCAAACCTACCTTTTGCCCAGACTCGAAAATCGATATCTTCAACAAATATCATTCCCGCATCTAGGGCTAGGTCATGAGCTAATTTAAACTGCCAATCTTTTCTGGTATCGGTAACACGCTGATGCAGCCTAGCAATTTTTCTATTCAACTTATGACGGTTGTTAGAGCCTTTCTTCTTGTTCTTGAGCCGACGTTGCAGCAATTTAAGCTTGCGGTGTTCGACCTTGAGCAACTTAGGACGTTTAACTAATTTGCCTTCAGAAGTTGCTAAAAATTGGTCTAAACCTAGATCTATGCCAACGGGGAATCCCTGTGCAACTGGTTGAGGAACATTAACATCACATTCTAAGAAAAGTATGACGAAATATCCACTAGCCTTCCGGACAATTTGAGCTTGCTTGATTGCAAACTCATTAGGAATCTCTCTTGATTTAATGAATTCAACAATGCCTAACTGTGGGAGTTTAATAGTATTTCCTTGGAGGCAATTTTTGAGCATTTGGGGAAATACAAACGACCGCATTCGGTATTTATTCTTAAATCTTGGGAATCCCATTCCCTTACGTTTCATGTCTAGGAAGGCTGTTTCCAGCTTTCTTAACACCTGTTGAAGCATCTTTTTGTGTTAACCGTTTTAAGTTCGGGAAACAACTCTTTAGCTTTGGTTAGCTCCGCTGCCTGATTGTAATAATTTGGGTAGGGAGCATCAGCCGGAATAATGTACTCGCGAGCGATCGAGCAAGCATTAATCGGACATTTACGAGAGTTAATCCAGTCTTTACGCTCTCTCAATGCGTAGTTCCAAACCTTACGACAAATTACCAGAGTTCTTTCGATTTGAGAAATCTGCTTGTCTGTCGGCTTTAGTTTGTACTCGTAACTGAGATTTAGCATGATTCTTGACTAGCTCTACAAAATATTATATCATTTTGTAGATACTATGACAATAACGAAATCTCACTCTTGTCACTGGCATTGCCTTAGCCTCCGGTTAGCTTTCATGTCCGTCTTGAAAGGACGGGGTTCTCAGCATATTTTTTATAGCCTCAAGCTCTGATTGGGAGCTAGAAACTAAAGACTATACCATAATTGTTTAGATACATACCGCCGAGTAAATTTTATTAACAAAATTTTAGCAGCGCAGCAAGGGACTGAGCGATCGAGTTAGCGAAGACAATGACTTCGCGATGACAAGCTTAACACTGCTGAGAGATTTGTTGTCAGCAGGCCCGACAGTCGATCGGCTAGCGGAAGCACAAGTCCGCCCACGGGACAGACAGCGACCACATCCGATTGCAACTCTCTGGAACCAGTCAAATGTCAGCACTACCAAGAAAATCCACACCAATTTCCAGTCTAAAGGTTGGCGCTCTTGGCAACCGAAACCGACGCAGTTTCCAGCAATTTTTTATGCTACCCCGAGATTATTGTACCATTAATCTCTAGCCATGAACACAGATCGAAAGCTATCATAAAAGGTTGTTTAAATCGACTGCATGGGGACAAGCCCGAATCCGGGCATCCCAAAATCGCAGATTGTTTGAGGTTTTTCCCAAGTCTGTAGTCTGTAAAAGATGGAAACAAAAATTTACCAGAAAGAATTGGTTGAAAGCCCCAAGCCTGCTCGGGAGAAATTAAAATCAGACTATTCATTGCTCCAATCCTCGGACTTAAGGGTAGAGGTCGCTCTCAAACTGTCAACTGTCAACTGTCAACTGTCAACTGTTGAACGCATTACCTGAGGAGAGAGTGGCACCCAGCCACCGCCCCAAGCTCGGGGTTAGGAACTGTAACTTAATTTATGGACAAAGCTACCCATCCTTGACTATTTGGGTAGCTTTTTGAGCAAATTGTGGCCGCGCGAGACTATTTGCCCGTAGTTCAATTTGTTTTTGCCTCCGTGCCATTGGATGACAGATGTGGGCGTCTTGCGTCAGAGAAATCTGCATTTGGACTGATT
>NZ_JAEQCE010000077.1:0-25611 GCF_020738665.1 Microcoleus sp. PH2017_08_TRC_O_A | reverse complement strand
GCCACAAGCTTGAGGGTCTAGAGGGATATTTGAATGTCCCACTGTCGCCCTTTTGGGTGGGCCCGAATCCCCGTCGCTTTAGCCCTGGGGAGGTTCAAACCACAGCCTCTACCGAGTTACTGAGAGTCGGGTTTTTGAAGGTTGGTCGATCGAATGCAAGCACCCCTAAAAGAGCCCTCTGGCGGTAGAGGCAAAAATATGAAATACTGGGGGGATGGAGTTTTCTGAAGTTTAATCTATTGCCTCAGTTAGCTCCATATTGCTAAAATGTGATATTTAGATTAACTTCTTTCTACAATTATTAGGTCTAAGTTCTATGACAAACTTAATGAACCGCCTTTCTATTTTTGTGGACGGGAACAATATGTTCTACGCTCAACAAAAGAACGGCTGGTTTTTTGATCCACGCAGGGTGCTCGAATATTTCAAAACTTCGCAGCCAAATGTCATCTTGATCAATGCTTTCTGGTATACGGGTTTGAAAGACCCCCAAGATCAAAGGGGATTTCGAGATGCATTGATCAGTCTGGGTTACACGGTTCGCACTAAGATTCTTAAGGAATATTACGATGATGCTTCGGGCCGATATTCTCAAAAGGCTAATTTAGACATAGAAATTGTGGTTGATATGTTTAATACGGTGGATCAGTACGACCAAGTTGTGCTATTTAGCGGGGATGGGGATTTTGAGAGGGCGATCGAGCTATTGCGATCGAAAAATACTCACATTACTGTGGTATCTACCGAAGGAATGATTGCTAGAGAATTGCGAAATGCTACTGATAGGTATATAGACCTAAATGAAATTCGGGAACATATCGAGAAAATGGATTATTAGTCAGTTGACAGTTGACAGTTGACAGTTGACAGTTGACACCCGAACCAGTCCGATTTCATTAATCATTAGTTATTGGTCATCAGTCATTAGTCAGGCGTTATGGGTTATTGATTATTAATTATTCGTTATGGGCGCGAAACACCAGACTGGTGACTGGCACTAATTGCCCAGAATAGGGGACAAGTAAAAATCAGGACAACACTTTTTTAGAGCTATGAAAACTCAACCAAGTCAAGACCGGATTATTATTTTTGATACGACTTTGCGGGACGGAGAACAATCTCCGGGGGCATCTTTGAATGGGGACGAAAAGCTAACTATTGCCCGTCAGTTAGCGCGATTGGGCGTGGATGTGATTGAAGCAGGTTTCCCTTTCACTAGCACGGGAGATTTTGAGGCTGTCCAAAAAATAGCTCGGACTGTTGGGACGGAAGATGGGCCGACAATTTGCGGTTTGGCAAGGGCGCGCAAGCCGGATATTAAAACAGCAGCCGAGGCGATTAAACCAGCGGTAAATTCGCGAATTCATACGTTTCTGGCTACGTCTGATATTCACTTGGAATATAAGCTGAAAAAGACGCGGGCTGAGGTTCTGGAAATTGTGCCGGAAATGGTGGATTATGCTAAGTCTTTTGTGGATGATGTGGAGTTTTCGCCGGAGGATGCTTGTCGTTCCGATCGCGAATTTTTGTATCAGGTTCTAGAAAGGGCGATCGAGGCCGGGGCGACTACTGTGAATATTCCCGATACTGTGGGCTACACAACTCCCAGCGAGTATGGGGATTTGATTCGGGGAATTAAGGAAAATGTGCCGAATATCGATCGGGCAATCATCTCGGTTCACGGTCACAATGACTTAGGATTGGCGGTTGCTAACTTTTTGGAAGCTGTAAAAAATGGCGCCAGACAGTTGGAATGCACGATTAACGGGATTGGGGAACGGGCGGGAAATGCGGCTTTGGAAGAGTTGGTAATGGCGCTTTACGTGCGGCGCCAATATTTTAATCCGTTCTTGGGAAGACCTGCGGATTCTGACGAACCCCTGACAAATATTGACTCGCGCCAAATTTACAAAACTTCCCGCTTGGTTTCCAATTTGACTGGGATGTTGGTGCAGCCAAATAAGGCGATTGTGGGAGCAAATGCTTTCGCCCACGAGTCGGGAATTCACCAAGACGGGGTGCTGAAAAATAAGCTGACATACGAGATTATGGACGCTGAGTCGATCGGCTTAACGGAAAATCAAATTATCTTGGGCAAATTATCCGGCCGCCACGCATTTCAAACTCGGTTGAAAGAGTTGGGTTTTGAAATGGCAGATGATGAGCTAAATAAGGCTTTTGTCAAGTTTAAAGATTTAGCCGACAAGAAAAAAGAGATTACCGATTGGGATTTGGAGGCGATCGCCAATAACGAAGTCCACCAAGCTCCCGAACTTTTCCGGTTAGAATTGGTACAGGTTTCCTGCGGGGACAAATCGCGGCCGACAGCCACGGTTACTGTGCGGAATCCGGCGGGCGAAGAATTGACCGATGCTGCGATCGGCACCGGCCCTGTAGATGCGATTTACAGGGCGATTAACCGCGTGGTAAACGTACCAAACGAGTTGATCGAGTTTTCTGTACAATCGGTAACAGCGGGCATAGATGCGATCGGCGAAGTAACAATTCGCTTGCGCCACGAAGGGAAAGTATTTTCTGGACACTCAGCCAATACTGACATCATCGTCGCCTCCGCCGAAGCATACATCAGCGCCTTAAATCGGCTGTACGTGTCATTGCAGCCTAATCCTGAAAAATCCTCCGAACAGCCAACTGCGATCGCAAATCAAGTTGTCGCAGAAGCACAGCGCTGATAAATTGATTCTCAGCCATCCTTGCTAAAATACACCGCAGGCGAACGCCCATCGAAGCAGATAAATCTCAATAAATCTGCGTTAATCGGCGTTCATCTGCGGTTTCATTTTTTTTACCAACAACAAACATTAAAAAAATGCAAGACGAAACTTTAAAAAAAGAGCGACAATTCCACGATGCTTGGGCATCCACAATCGATGTTGACGGCATTCGAGTCAATGATTACTTTGAAGCTTGCACCGCCCCAGAAAATAGATTTATCCTCAAACAAATGGGCGATATTACAGGCAAACGCCTGTTAGATTTAGGCTGTGGCGCCGGAGAAAATAGCGTTTATTTTGCGAAGAAAGGCGCGCATTGCGTCGCAGCAGACTATTCTCAGGGCATGGTAGAAGTTGCGCTGAAATTGGCAGAAAAAAACGGCGTCACCATAGAAGGTTGCACCGTCAATGCAATGGCGCTAGATTTTCCAGACAACAGTTTTGATATTGTTTACGCTTCTAATTTGTTGCACCATTTGCCGGAACCAGAAAAAGCGATTCGCGAAATGTACCGCGTCCTGAAACCGGGTGGCAAAGCTTGTTTTTGGGACCCGATGAAGCACAATCCAGTGATTAATGTTTACCGCAGAATGGCGACCGAGGTGCGGACTGAGGATGAAACTCCTTTGGATATTAATATTGTGAAACTTGTTAAATCTCTGTTTTCGCAGACGGCTTACGATACGTTTTGGTTGACATCGCTGTGGATTTTTTTGCGCTTTTATTTGATTGAAAAAGTGCATCCGAATGATGAGCGTTATTGGAAGAAGATTATTCTTGAACAAGAAAGATTGAAGCCGGAATATTCTCGTTTGGAAGGGTTGGATGGGTTTTTGAAGAAGTTGCCTTTGATGAAGCGGTTGGCTTGGAATTTGGCTGTGGTGGCCACGAAGTAATACCAATTTAATGTGAAGTTGCATATATCTCGATCCCCCTAAATCCCCCTTAAGAAGGGGGACTTTGAGCGCTTCCTGTCCCACCCTTCTTAAGGGGGGCTAGGGGGGATCGGAATTCTATGCAGCCTCATAAAAAACTGGTATAAGATGATTTTAGTGGTAGGGTGCGTCAGTTTTGAGATGATAAATCACCACCGAAAGTATGATTCTGACGCACCATTGGCGATCGGGTGTGTCAGTTTTGAGATTGTGGGTTTGTAGCAAAAATAATCGTAGCTGACGCACCCTACTTCAAGCTATAAAAGAAGTACAATAAGTCTAAGCATTTAATTTAGAGGCTAATTATGCCAGAAACTATTACTGCTGTCTACGAAAACGGAGTTTTTCGACCCTTGAGTTCCGTGTCTTTCCAAGATGGGGCAACTGTACAAATTAACATTGTAGCTGATGTTTCGCTGGAAGAATTGAAGGACGATCGCGAAAAGGCGATTAAGTTGATGGATGTACGAGGATTGGTGCGTTTTCCCAAAAAACAGAATAAGCTCGATCGAGGCGAATTAATCAAACGCGAGCAGCAGTGGCGCGAATTGATGAAAAAAATGGAACCGCTACCAGGTAAGCCTCTGTCAGAAATCATTATCGAGGATCGTGGCCCGTGGTAAATGCTTATTTTCTCGATACTAGCGCTTTAGTCAAACGATATGTGCCTGAAATAGGCAGTGACTGGATTTTATCGATTACTGATCCTGCTACCAACAGCGATTTAGTTATTAGCCAGATTACTTGGGTGGAGGTACACAGCGCCTTTGCACGCCGTCTGCGGGATGGAAGTTTGTCTGCGGAGCGCTTTGATTTAATTGTGCAAAAAGTTAGGGAGGATTTTGAAAATGAATACCGAGTCATAGATATAAATCCAACTTTGATAGAAACAGCCACTGAATTGGTGATTCAGCATCCGCTGCGGGCTTATGATTCTGTGCAGTTAGCATCAGCTTTGCGGTTTCAATCTACTCTCATTTCGGTGTCGGAAACTCAACTGGTTTTTGTTTCGGCTGACAACAGACTGCTGAATATTGCTCAGTCTGCCGGATTGGCGATCGACAATCCTAATAATTATCCATAATCAAACGGTTGGTAGTGAGGAATGCGAGTCCTCCGATAGATGCGGACTGAAGTCCTCACTACGAACCTGATGCGGACTGAAGTCCTCACTACGAACCTGGTTATCTAGAGGATTTCTTTCAAGGTTTTAAGTAATATTTGATTCTGTTCTTCTGTACCTATACTAATTCGCAATTTATCGTCCAATCGCGGCTGATTGAAGTATCGAATCAATATTCCCCGTTCTTTGAGTGTTTGATAAATCCTTTCTGCATCGCCGTTGGGCGGCCTGACTAACAAAAAGTTGGTTTGCGATCGCCAAACTTCAAAGCCTAAGTCCTGGAAACTAACGGCTAGTTTTGCTCTGGAAGCCTTGATTTTGTCGGCGTTGGCTGTTTTGTGGTCTGAATCTGCGATCGCACTCGCCGCCACCGCATAGGCTATAGCATCAACATTGTAGCTGTCTTTGATTTTATTTAATTCAGCCAACAGTGCCGGATTTGCGATCGCAAAACCCAATCTCAATCCTGCTAGCGAATAACCTTTGGAAAGCGTTCTCAAAACTATAACATTACTGTACTTTTTTGTCAATTCCAAAGCATTGTTTTCGGCAAAATCTACATAAGCTTCATCGATGACCAGAATGCCAGATAATTCTTGAGCAAGTTTCTCCAAATCTGCCACAGATATCGCTGTTCCCGAGGGACTATTTGGCGAAGCTACAAATGTCACAGAACCTTTAGCTGCTATTAGCAAATCGACGGGTAATTTGTAGTCGTCTGGATAGGGAACTTCGACAAATTCTGCATCTTGAATTTCTGCCAGCGTGCGGTACAATACGTAGGTAGGTGAGGGACAAACAACGGGTTTTCCAGGTTCGCCCGCAGCGCGAACTATCAAGTTTAATAAATCATCGCTGCCGTTACCTACGGCAATCCAATCGTCAGGAACCCCCAAAGCTTTACTAGCGGCGATGCGGAAAGTTTTACCAGTTGGATCTGGATAGCGCCGCAGCATTTCTGGGTCTATTTCCTGAAGCACTTTTAAGGCTTTGGGAGAAGGCGGATAGGGATTTTCATTAGAATTTAGTTTAATAATTTTTGTGCCTAGCGGTGGCTGTTCTCCCGGTACGTAACCGGACATTTCGTGGATGCTTTGGCGAAAATAATTCATCTATTAATTGAGTTTTGTGGAACAGGCAATGAGTTTTGTGGAACGGGCATCTTGCCCGTTCTCGATCGTGGTGCAAGATATCAAGTGATACAAATCATATCAAACAATTAGTGACAATCCGAGTTATACCCAAATCAATTAACTTTTGCATATTTGTGCGATCGTCCACAGTCCACGCTACAATGTCAACTCCTTGATTGCGGGTTTCTGGAATTAGTGCGGGGTTTTCCAATAAAACACGATACAGGCTGGTAATCAAGTTATCGCGATGGGCGACAGCTTGAGACAATTGAGTTTTATATGCTTCTAAATTAGCAACGATGTGTCCGATCGCCAAATCGCCATTTAGCCGCCGCACTTGTCCGAGAAATTTCTCGCTAAACGAGGTAATAACGCATTTTTCTTGAATTCCTGCACGGTGCAAAGTATTGACAAACTCCGCAACTTCTGTATCCGACCATTCGCAGTGAGGCTTGACATCAAAATAGAGAAATTTGTCAACATTCTTGAGGATAGCTAAGGCTTCTTTGAAGGTGGGGATTTTTTCCCGTGAAAATTCATCGCTGAACCATTTACCAGCATTGAGTTTCTGCAAGTCTGACAGGTTTGTTTCCCTGACTTTACCAGAAACTCCGGTGATTCTATCCAGCGTGGCGTCGTGGAAAACCACGGGCACACCGTCAGCCGATAGCTGGATGTCAAACTCGATCGAATCGGCTTTGCGGGCGATCGCCCTGGAAAATGCTGCTAAAGTGTTCTCAGGGGCGATCGCCGAAAATCCCCGATGTGCAATAATTTCTAAATTCACAGTGTTGCGCCCTCTAAAAAATCTGCCACGGTTTGATTGAAACTATCCGGTTGAGTCAAAAAACACCAGTGATTCCCCGGTACTTTGACAATTGTCAGATTTTGCAAGTATGTTTTGTAGGGCTGCATTTGCCAATCCATGCGATTTACGCCTGTTTCCGGCTGTACAAACAAAGTAGGAATATCAATATTTTCCGTTAAACCGGCAACTTCCATCACTTCGGTAAATATCTGATTTCTGGCGGGAATCACAAATTTACTTCCCCAACTTCCATCTAATTTTTGTTCGATTTGGTTTTGGAAGATCATTTGTTGCACTTCACTCCAACCTGCGTATTCTCCCGATTGTTTGGCGGCTGCTTCGGCTTGGGCTAAAGTTGCAAACGGGCCCATACATTTGAGACAGTCTAATTTGCGGTAAACTATTGGTAGACTGAGTTTCATCACAGCGGGCAGTTTGCTGATGAAGATTGGGTCTACTAAAATCATACTCGAAATGCGATCGCCATTTTGCCGCGCCCAAATTAATGTTAGTTTTCCCGTCCAAGAATGTCCGACAATGTGGGCATTTTGCCAGTTGAGGTGTGCCATCAAAGCTTCCAAATCTGCGATCGCCCTTGCAAAAGTATAGCCGGTTTCCGGTTTGTCACTCTCTCCGTGGCCGCGCATATCTGGCGCTACAATATGATAGCGGTTCGACAAGTAATTGCCCAAGCTCGTCCAGACACACCCACTATCTGCTAAACCGTGCAACAGTAGCAAACGCGGAACTTTTTCTGTCCCTGTTTGTGAGTTCCATTCTAGATAAAAAAGTTCGATATCTGGTAATTTTAAACTGTGGCGTGCAGGCATATAGAATAAGTTGAAAAACCCATTTTTTGACTAATTTCATGAATACGCAAAAGGTTTGTAGTGAGGACTTTAGTCCGCATCCATAAACTAGGACTAAAATGCTCACCAAAAAACTTGCTAGCAAACCAATGACTCCGAGCCAATAGGTTGCTGATACCAAACATCATCAGGGAGCATCTCATTGTTGCAAAAAATATTTTTTATTGTAGTGCGAGCGTCCCCGCTCGCGAGTATTGCAGGACTCGCGAGCGGGGACGCTCGCACTATTAAATGCAAAACTGAGATGCTCCCCATCATCATCCTAAATTTTACCTTTTAAACTCAACAAAATAAACTGAGTTTTCTGAGCTTCCTCAAAATTATCATCGCTCACCAAAACCACACTTTGGCTACCATCTGGCAAACGCGGGCCGAGAGTCATTCCCTCTAAATTGTACAGCGGAATTCCGAGTTCATTCAAGTCTAATAGTAACTTTTTCCTCACAGGTTCAACCATTCCTAGTTGCCCCTTAAAACTTTCGATTCTAGAAGTATCTGTCGCCGCCCCAACAGCTACTTGATAAATTTTAGCACCGTATCCCGATATCCCAAAGGAACGCTCTAAACTCAAAAATTGACCTCCACCAATCGTTACCAATTCTGTTAATTCGTTCAAAACAGTCATCGGAACTTCGTCTAGCTGGTAAAGATTTTCCGAGACTAATTGCGGAGTTTTATCGACGATGATATAATGTAAAAGACGGAGTTTGCTTGCCTGTTCTGGGTCTAAATCTTGAATTAACGGCGCTGCTGTCGCTGCAAACAACCTAAACGGATCTAAACCGCCCGGACTAAAGGTTTCTGGGTCGATACTCAAGGATTCAAAACCTAAACTTTTCTGGACTCCTTGCTGTTGTTGTTCATCGTTGGTATCGGGGATGTAACGCTTGGGAATTGGCAAATTTCCTCGCAATTTCCCGGTAGTGAGGTCAAATTCTCCGACAAAAGGAGGGCTGGCTTCGCTGGCGACAAATACTGAATTCCGTGGAGACAGGGCGATACCTTCGGGATTGATGGAACCCCAAAGGAAGGTTTCACCGTCTGCTTTTTTGAGGGATGTAACGCCTTCAACAGAAACTTTTTCGAGGCTAATATTGGCTGGATCGCTGGATTTAAGATCGAGTCGGAGACTGTAAAATCTGGCTTCTCCGTTTTCGCTTTTGTCGTCGGAAAGGGCGTAAAAACGATAAGCCTTGGAAGTAACACCACTAATACCTTTGGCGTCGTAGGTGATGCCTGATAAACCGCCGACTGGCGATCCTTCAAAGTTGATTTTTGGCAATTGGTACTCGCCCAAAAAGCCTAGGGATATTTCAGGAAAAGAGCGATCTCTAGCAACGGCGGGAGGGGCCGCGCAAGCTGTGCATACAGTTAGGAAAATTAGAGCTAAACTGAATAGGCGCAAAATGCGTTGGCGAAGCCCGCCCCTACGGGGGCTACGCCAACGAAGAGGATCGCCCAAAGCCTGTAAATTCCAATAATTGCTCAGTGCGGTAAGTTTTATTTTGTTGCTATTGTTGAACAGTTGGCTTGTGTGCCATCTTTGTGACATAATTTATACCGTTTTGTAAGTATGCAAAACTTGATGTTTCGTGCAGGGCTGCCGAATGGTGGCAACCAAATTTTAAGAATGAGAAATTCTTTGCCAATTGGGTGCTTGCTTTTCTGGCTGTGTACTGGTTCAATTGCTAGCGCCCAAACTAATCCACCACCCCTCGATCAATTTTCTCCTAATCCTCTAGAACTTACCACACCCGATCCCCTAAAACCCGCTACTGAATCTTTGAGTAGCACTCAGCGGGAGGATCTGAGTGCAGCTTTGGAAAAGCTAAGCTTAGAAGCAGCGGCTAAACTGCAAGCTGGAGATGGGGCTGGTGCTTTTGATATTTGGTTTCGAGAATTGCGACTGCGCCGATATCTTGGCCCGGCGGCGGAAATTGCTGCTTTGAGTCGGGTGGGAAGTGTGGCTTGGAGTAGCAATAAAAACCTGGAACTTCAGCTTATTACTAAACGGCTGCAAGCAATTCACAAACAAGTTAAATCGCAAGTGCCGGTAAATACTGAGTTGCTCCCGGCTTTAGCTGCGGCTTTTGGGCAGGTGCGCGCTAAAGGCCCGATCGTAGAAGTTTACCAACAAATCCTCGAAAATGCGCGCCAAAATCAAGATATATTGGCTCAGGGTCAGACTTTAAAGGCGATCGCACTTGTTCACATCAATTGGCTGAGTTACGATAAAGCGGCTCCCGTGTATGAGGAATTGGCAACTTTAATTCAGGAAAACCGTGCTGTATTTGCTGCTAATGCTGCTGTACCAAATTCTGCTGTAACGGCGGGAAATGGCGCGCCACCACAGCCTGTAACTCCTCCGACTGAGGTGGATACTCTGAGACAGTTAGCCTACGTTTACCAACAGTCGAAACAGCCCCTAAAGGCGATCGCAGCCCGGGAAAAACTAGCATCTGTGTATGTCAACCTGCAAAACCCGGCTGCGATACCACCGCTCAAAATTGCGATCGGCACCGATTACCAAACTATAGGTCAAATCAACTTAGCAGCTCAATACTATCAGGAAGCCTACAATTTAGCCGTCCCCATTCAACAGTACGCCCAAGCTAGCGAAGCTTTGGATAAATTAGCACTGCTTTATCGATCGCAAAAACAGCTAGAACCGACTGTGCGAATCTATCAAATGCAGTTGTTGTTGGAAGAACGGGCTTACAATTGGTACGGATTGATGAGTGCTTACGACAATCTCGGTCAAGTTTATCAGGAAATGAAGGATTACAAGAAAGCATTGGAAGCTTATCAGAAGGGGTTGGAAGTGGCTAAAAGATTGGGACACAGAAAAGAGTATTTTGACAAGAAGATTATTAAGGTTAACAAGCAATTGCAACGGACTTCGTAGTTGTCCGCAGACAATAATGCTAATTTGTGATTGTGATGCGAGTAATTTAGGGAACATCTCAGTTTGGTATTTATAGTGCTGTCCCCGATCGCGTATTGTACAATACGCGAGCAGGACAGCACTCAAAGAAAAATGCTTTTTACAAAAATCAGATTCTTCCTACGAAGATACTGCGGACTTGTAAGTTTCTCGAAAAATAGAATAATACAATACATCAATTTCGTAATAACGAGCATTTTTTTCATATTTCATGCCAACTTTCTGTATCACCCGCTGGGAGGCGATATTTTCCGGGCGGGCGATCGCAACTATTCTCTCCAACTTTAATATGTTAAATCCATAGTTTAGACTAGCAAAAGATGCTTCTGTCGCCAATCCTTGATTCCAATAAACTTTATCAAACGCATAGCCAAGCTCAACTTCCGGTGTCTTGTCCAGAAAAGCCAGCCCGCAGCGACCAATCATTTTACAATCTATTTTATGTACTACAGCCCACATTCCGAAGTTGTGTTCTTCCCAACGTTGGAGCATAGCATGAATGGCGCTTTCTGTTGCTTCTCTAGTTCTAACTCCTGTCAAGTATTTCATTGTTTCCGCATCACTGTAAATACGGTACAGATCGTCTAAGTCATCTGGCGTAAATTGCCTCAGATACAATCGGGCTGTCTCTATCTCTTGCATGATGGACAATCACTATTCTAGCAGGAAAATTGAAGGCATATCCTGGGGGTTCATCTCTATGAGTGCAAGGGCGAAGCATTTCGGCAAACAATTTGTTAGTCATAACCAGAGATTTATTGCCGAAATGCTTCGCCCCTACGAATATATTTGCATAAAGTGAGATGCACCCGAGGCTTGTAACAAATAGATGGGTAAAAGCAAGGTAACTCACACCCTACAAAACTACTTTACTCCTATCTTTGCTACTAGCGTTTTGCAGTTTTCAACTAAACGAATGAACTCTGCCCGATAGCCTTCCTTGTCTTCACCTTTCGCCTGACTAGCTAGCTTCAATACTTGATCGAAACTAGCTGCTCCCTTGTACTCAGAATCTCTCAAAACCATCCCGAAAGCAGCTACAGCAGCAGCAAATCTGAAGTTAGCAGAGGCATTTTCTAGTTTCACAGGTTTGTCGATTACTGACTGCGTAATTAACTGACTCACTGTCTCATTGGGGTTTTTGTAACGCAACTTTACCTGCATCAATTCATCAGTTTGAGAGGTAGAAGCAGTGGCTGGATTCGGTTGATATTTTAATGGATCGACCTCCGGCAATTTGACATCGCTGGCGACACCAACCGGAATAATTTCGTAAATTGCCGTTACCGAATGTCCCGCACCTAATTCACCTGCATCTTTTTTGTCATCGTTAAAGTCTTGATTTTGCAAAACTCTATTTTCGTAACCAACTAAACGGTAAGCTTGAACTTTAGCTGGATTGAACTCTACTTGAATTTTCACATCTTTGGCGATGGTAAATAGCGTGCCTCCCATTTGAGTGACTAGCACTTTTTTGGCTTCCAACAAACTGTCGATATAAGCATAATTGCCATTACCTTTATCGGCTAGCTGTTCCATTTTTGCATCTTGCAAATTGCCAGTACCAAATCCCAAGACGCTCAGAAAGACTCCTTGTTCTCGTTTTTCTTCAATCATCCGCACGAGTTCGCCATCGCTGGAAACGCCAACATTAAAATCGCCGTCCGTTGCCAGAATAACGCGGTTGTTTCCTTGTTTAATAAAGTTGTCTTTAGCAACTTTGTAGGCTAGTTGAATGCCTGCTCCGCCTGCGGTAGAACCACCTGCTTCTAGCTTGTCAATGCTATCTAATATCTTTTCTTTTTGGTTGCCCGGTGTTGGAGGCAAGACTAACCCGGCGGCTCCGGCATAGACTACAATAGTGACGCTATCTTTGGCTCGCAATTCGCTGACGAGATATTTCAAAGATGCTTTGACTAACGGCAATTTGTCGGGCGAATTCATGGAACCGGAAACATCGATCAGAAATACGAGATTGTTCGGCGGTAAATTTTTGGTGGAAATGCTTTTTCCTTGCAAACCAATGTGGACTAATTTGTGTTGGGGATTCCAGGGAGCATTGGCGACTTCTGTATTAATTGAAAAAGGTCGATCGCCCTTTGGCTGCGGATAGTCGTAGGTAAAGTAATTAATTAGTTCTTCGAGGCGCACTGCATCTTTGGGCGGCATCACGCCGCTGTTGATAAAGCGTCGGACATTGCTGTAGGATGCTGTATCGACATCGATGCCAAATGTGGAAAGCGGGTTGTTGCTAGCCCGCTGATAGGGGTTATCGTAAATGCGGTTGTATCCTTCGCGATCGAATTGTTGGGTTTGGGCGGGCAAGGCTGTGGTTGTAGGTGATGGTAGTGGAGTTACTGGCTGATTAATGCCGCCAAAATTTCTAGTTCTTAATAAATCTTGTCCTGTAAGATTGTTAGGAGCGCGATTGTCAAGGTTAAGTCTCACTCGCTGAGGGGCTGTTTGGGGAGAAGGCGCTGGTAAAGGTACAGAATTGGGTTCTGAAAGGGGGGGATTTCGATTTTGTTCCAATTCACCACTACGAGCTTCTAATGCGTCAACTCTACCCCGCAGCGTCGCTAATTCAGGGGCGAATTCAGTCTGTAAACGTTGGACTATGGCTAAATCTTCTGGGCCGACTTTTGGCGTACCTGCTGCGATCGCCCGATCGACGTTTACCAAACAACTATTTAAACTTACCGCAAACTCAGAGCGTTTTAAAGGTCGATCGCCTAAAGTAGTACCAACTGGGGCGACAATCGGGCAACTGTAGCGTTTTGCTAAGGATAGTAGTGCCTGAAAAGCCCAGCTACTCGGTGCAATGTCAGCCGATTGAGAGACATTTGTGGGAGTTGGTGCGTTGGTTTGGCGATCGACTTCCAGGGCGATCGCACTTTTAGGATTCATCCAGCAAAAAGTTAAAATTACTGGACTTAGCACCACTATTTGCAACAAAAGTTTACGCATAGATTTTTACTCCTGAGAATATTGCGATCGCGATATTGAATAACATACTACATCAGTTTCATAATAACGAGCGTTGTTTTCATATTTGAAACCAACTTTCTGCATCACCCGCTGGGAGGCGATATTTTGGGGGCGGGCGATCGCAACTATTCTCTCCAACTTTAATATTTCAAATTTTGTCTGGCTAAAAATATTTTAGTTGGGTTTCGTTTGAGGTAAAATATTAGAGTCTTGCGATCGCATAATATACTCGATCGCGACCGCAATCGTCAAAAATGTGCTGGTATTTCATCCCCACTTTTTCCATTACCCGCCGCGAGGATCTGTTTTCGGTATCTGCAACTGCAACAACTTTGTCTAGTTTCAATACTTCAAATCCATACTTGAGCGTCGCCGCTGCAACTTCCGATGCTAAACCTTTCCCCCAATACGCTTTTGCTAACACGTAACCGACTTCTACTTCAGATGTTTTGCCTAAGAAGCGAAGCCCCCCGTCGCCGATCAATTGGTTATTTTGTTTGTTGACAACAGCCCACAAACCGAAACCATGTTTTTCCCAATCTCCGATTATCTGAAATAAATCTGCTGCTGTTTCTTCTTTATTTCTGACGCCTTCGCTCAGATACTTCATCACTTCCGCATCGCTGTAGATGCGGTACAGCTCATCTAAATCGTCTGGAGTAAATTGTCTCAGATACAATCTAGGTGTTTCTATCTGTCGGGACAAAGAATTTACTGTAGCTGTAGAAGATTCCATGATTTAACTGACTGTATTTGCTACAATTATTGCTTGGATATATTCTACAGGTTTTCTGCTTAAAGACCGATCGAACTTCCAGCGCCCACCCGCGCTACAAGCTGCGGAGCAAAAAAGCTCACTATCCTGAGCAAAAGCCCCCTAATTTACCAGCAGGCTCGCTTCTGCAATCTAAAATCTAAAATCTAAAATCTAAAATCGAATGACCATTTCCTCACCAGTAGCAGACACCGAAAACCAACCCCGCCGCGATACAGACTGGCGGTTATTCCTGAGGTTGGCATCTTACGCAACCCGCAGCAAACGCTTGCTGATTATTTCGATCGCACTATTAGTACCGCTAGCAGTCTCAGGAGCAATTCAACCGATTCTGATCGGACAGGCAATTTCGGTAATTCGAGCAGAACCTACCTATCAATTTTTACAGGGATTGCCTTTATCTACTGCATTAAATGTTTTGGCAGTCTTGCTGATGCTAACTATAACATTTAGATTGGGACTGCAATCAGTTCAAGGATATTTAGTCACAAAAGTAGGGCAAATTATTACTACTGATATTAGAAATGATTTGTTTGTACACGTCACCTCGCTAGCGGTGCGATTTTTCGATCGCACTCCAGTAGGCAGATTGATGACGCGCCTCACCAGTGACGTGGAAGCTTTGGGAGAGGTTTTTTCCTCAGGGGCGATCGGGATTGTCAGCGATTTATTTTCAATATTAGTAATTGCCATTTTCATGTTTACCATGCAATGGCAACTAGCTTTAATGTTGGTATTAATGATGATCCCAATTGCCGCCATAATCATTTATTTTCAGAACCAATTTCGCATAGCAAATTACACCACCAGAGAAGAACTTTCCGATCTCAACGCCCAACTGCAAGAAAACCTGACGGGTATTGGCGTAGTGCAGCTATTCCGCCGGGAAAGATTCAACTCAGAATTGTTTAACGTTACCAATAAATGCTACATTAAAGCAGTTGATAAAACTATCTTTTACGACTCAGCCGTATCTGCAACATTAGAATGGATTGCTTTAGTGGCGATTGCAGCCGTTTTGTGGATGGGCGGTCAAAGCCTTCTGCAAGGTACAATTAACTTTGGTACTCTGTCTGCATTCATTTTATTTGCTCAGCGTCTCTTCGATCCGCTGCGGCAATTTGCCGAGAAATTTACGGCTATTCAAGCAGGATTTACCGCAGTCGAACGGATTAGCGATATTCTCAACGAACCGATCGAAATTAAAGATCCAATTAGCGGGGCGAAGGAAGAAGGAAAATGGAAGAAGGAAGAAGGAAGAGGGAAGAAGCAAGAAGGAAGAGGGAAGAGGGAAGCAGGAAGAAGGGAATATTATTCGCCGTTGCTGATGGCCGGTCATCCAGAGGCACTTGCTTATAATTTATCTTCAAATGAGCCAGAATTGGTAGAAAGTAATCAAACTCCTGTAACTTCTGAATATCGCCTATCAGCTAACAATCAAAAATCCCTAGTTGCTCATGCCCAATCAAAGCAAGCTGCATCCGGAGAAATCCAATTTGACAATGTGTGGTTTGCTTACAAAGAAAACGAATATGTTCTGCAAGACCTCAATTTTACCATCAAATCCGGCGAAAAAGTAGCATTAGTTGGCCCTACTGGTGCAGGCAAAAGTTCGATCATCCGTCTCTTGTGCCGCCTTTACGAGCCCACCCGAGGACGGATTCTGATCGATGGTATAGATATTCGCGATTTACCTCAAGCAGAATTGCGGAGACACGTAGGTGTTATTATTCAAGATGGCTTTCTATTTGCTGGCGATGTGAAGAGCAATATTAGCCTTGGCGAAAGTTACTCGATGGAGGAGATTCGAGCAGCAGCAGAAAAGACGAATGTTGCTCGTTTAATTGAAGAATTACCTCAAGGTTATGACACGCAATTGCGGGAAAGGGGAACGAATCTTTCGGGGGGACAAAAGCAGTTGTTAGCGTTTGCTCGCGCCGCCATTCGCAACCCCAGTATTTTAGTGCTCGACGAGGCGACTGCTAGTTTGGATGTGGGAACGGAAGCTTTGATTCAAGAGGCTCTGGAGCGTTTGATGGCGGACAGAACGGCTATAATCATTGCTCACAGGCTCTCGACTATCCGAAATGTCGATCGCATTTTGGTGCTCAAACGCGGGCAGTTAGTAGAGTCTGGCAGCCACGAAGAGTTGTTGCAACAAGAAGGTTTGTATGCTAGTTTGTACAAGCTGCAAATGCTGGGAAGTTAGACAGTTGACGGTTGACGGTTGACAGTTGACAGTTGACAGTTGACAGTTGACAGTTGACAGTTGACAGAAGGAAGTAAGGAGAAAGGAATATTTTTCCTAAAGTCGGCAGATTTGCGGTTTTAGATTTTAGATGAGAGAACAAATCTGAAATCTAAAATCTGAAATCTAAAATCGGATTACCTGCCAAAAATTATTTTCCCAAGGGTTTGTGGCAGGTGAGTGATGTGTTGAAAAAGTTGATTTGGCCCGATACCAAACAATAACTGCATCGCCAGCACAATTGCTGCTAGAGCAATCGCTGTACCAACGCTGGCTTTCAATACTTTAAAAGCCCAATTAAATACCAGCCAAGAAACAAGTAAGGAAGCAATTAAGATGATTAACTCTATTGGCATATAACATTTTTAACTCTTATTTTTAATTCAAGCAATACTACCGCGCTTCCGGGTTTCCTTATTAGAAATACCGACATTTTTTAAACCTGCTTTAATCATTTGCTGCTCTAACAAAGCAAAAAAGCTACTTCGATCGCCTCCGGTGACTACTGCTTGGTTGTGGGCTTCTGCTAGCGTCACGGGATAGCCGCCGCCTTTGTGTACTTGAGCTAGCATCATTCCTAAGGCTAAATCTAGCTCTGTCTTATCTTGTGCTACCCATTCCGGAACTTCTATTCTAGCAATTTCTGTGCCAACATGAACGTAACAAAAATAGATGGGATTGAGACCGTATAAATCTAAAATTCGAGCGTGGGATTTCCACAACGGGCTTCTTTGTCCGGGTAGCAGGATTGTGGCCCACAAGACGGAATCTCGTAGGGGTTCAAATTCTTGACAAGGTGCTTTTTCATCGAAAGCACTGGTGGCAGAAAATCCGACGTTGGGGCAGTTTGTCATGCAGTCTGGTACTTCGTGGGTGCAAGCTTGAAACCGCAAAAAAGATAAGCTTTCGGTGCTGCGAGAAGCGCTCAAGTATCCTAATAGGGGAATTTTTGCTACGCGCAATTTGTCCCAAGCTTCTAAAATTGGTTGCAAAATTCGATCGCGCGCTTCGCTAGGTAATTGTTCCAAAAACCAGTAAATCAGGGAACCATCTACCATTGCCAAAGTTGGCGCGGGTAGTTGATTGTCGTTAAATTTTGCCCAATTGCAGCCCATTTCCGCGAGGGCGATGGCTTCGGAAACGGCGCGCCGGTATCCCATCCACTCTTCGGTTCTAATTCCCCACTGGCGCGAAGCATACAAGTCTTCGGGTTTGTAGAAAACTTCGGGCACGCTGTCTAATACTGGGTGGCGGCTTTGCCCGTAGTGCAGCATGACTGTACCGACGTTGATCAGGTAGCAGTAGGCGATTTCGTGATGGCTGGGCGAAATTTGCGATCCGTCTGTGGCGAAGACTGTGTGGGCGGCGGGCGGTGCGGTGATGTAGGTGCGATCGGACAATGGCTCGATCGGCGTGGCTGCATTGAATAAAGTGCGATCGCTCCAACTCTCTTGCAATTCTACCAATTTTTCTTGTCCCACTGCCGCCTGTTCCAGCAAATTCTGAGCCACTTGCAAACGCTGGCGAGCCGCCAAAGCCTCCACATTCAAA
Source organism: Microcoleus sp. PH2017_08_TRC_O_A (assembly GCF_020738665.1). Classification (NCBI taxonomy): domain Bacteria; kingdom Bacillati; phylum Cyanobacteriota; class Cyanophyceae; order Oscillatoriales; family Microcoleaceae; genus Microcoleus; species Microcoleus sp. PH2017_08_TRC_O_A. Next base: position 7,502 of record NZ_JAEQCE010000077.1, on the reverse strand, counting down.
TGCTGGCTCATTCCCTGCATTGCTTTGGCTGCTTTAGTTAAATCTAGCATTGGTTTTAAGTCTCAGATTGGTGCGATCGTTCGGAATGCAAGTCCTCGGGAAAAGAAGGACTAAAGTCCTCACTACGAACCTGGAAAGAAGGACTAAAGTCCTCACTACGAACCTGGAAAATAAGGACTAAAGTCCTCACTACGAACCTATTTTATTACAGTCACCGACAAAAAAAAATCGATTTTTTTTGTCGGTATGCTTGATTTTTTGGGGAATTCCTGTTATATTTATATCATAATGGGAATATGTTTAAAAATATTATTTTTGCAACCATCCCATTATATAATAATACCATACCAGCGCCGCAAAAGTCAACAAAAAAAGTGTAAAATTTGGGGATTTTTTTTGACTCTGCTAAGCGAAAAAAAATCTCCCTCCCAACAAGTCTAAGATCAACATTCGTCAGGCAGCCAATCGACAAAATCTCCGGCAAACTGCGACAGAGAAAGCAATTGAACAGGTGGATTTTGAGCCACAGATTCCCGTTCTGCCAAAGTATTGTAACCCCAGTCAGCCAAAAACAACCTCACCTGAGATAAATCCGGCTGCTGCTTCACAGAAACCAAAGTTTTTAACCGATCTTCCACAAACCAAATAGTCGTATCTTTGCCAGAAGCTGCCAAAAATTCCCGCAATATTTGGTGTTTCGGCTTGTTGTATTCCTTGCCAAAAATTAACTCCGACGGCATTTGTACGCCCGCTAGCTGCAAGAGTTCCCGCACAAAACGGCCTTCCTTGGTGGTGACGATCGCGACTTTGACCGAACTATCCTGTAACGAGTGCAGGCGATCGGCTATTCCGGGATAAAAGCGGTGCAAAGACAGCCACCCAGCTAAATCCTCAGCAATCCAATTATCGCGCAGTCCGTCTAACATTGCGCCGACAGACTGGGGTTTTAAATTATTTTCGGTCAATAACTGCGGGACAATGTTTGGCCAGTCTAGCAAAATTTGCTCTTCGGTAATTCCTGTCAGCAGTGCGCGAATCAGCAGGGGCATTTCCCAACCGGTTTCGATGGCTGGCCGCACTCGGTAAAAACTCAAAGCTAAATCTGCATCGGGGACTATTTCGACTGATTGCCAGATTTGGCAGTAGGTACGCCAAGCGGTTTGGAAATATTCGATTAGTCCGTCACAAATTACACCGTCAAAATCAAGGGCGAGAATTGTTGGAGAGTTATTAGTCATCAAGCGAGTTTAGATTTTAGATTTTAGATTTGGCTAAATAGTCTCGATTAAAAAGACTGAACTAGCGGTTTATAGGCAATCGATTCTAGTTTTTGGGAGTTCAACAATTGCGTCCACTCTGCTTTCAGCATCGGATCGTCAGGAGCTTGTCGCCGCATTTGGGCTAGGGTAGAAATAGTATCGTACCAAATCCCATTTTTAGCATAGGCGATCGCCCTCGCCATAGGGTCGGGATTTGCCAAATCGTTCTTGAGAGTTTCCTGCGGTGCAATGCGCTGCACGAACCCTTTAACATAATAGTCCGAAGAGCGATCGTCAGGATCGCAAGCCACCAAAAACCACCACTGATATCGCTTCTTAACCTCAATAAATGTTTGGCGATCGGTTTTTTTAGGAATATTGACCTCAACTATCCCGGGCTTGTCAACTTTGAAAGTAGTTTTGTAAACCTCGGTTAGTTTTTCATCGTCAGTTTGCAAAATAAACTCGACTTGAGTCGAATTGAGAGAGACATAGGCAAAGAATGTCGGCGACTCTGTGAGGGTTAAGCCGATATTAGTTGGAGGCATTAAAGGAATAATAGATAAATCCACCGGACAGGGGGAGAGGAACGCAGGTGTTCCTCGTCGGTTGTCGGGGGTTATTAAATCTGGAGGTCTAAAATTAATATTCTGACTCAGCAGAATTGGTGCAGGGACAGCCTGCATCGGTGGCACTAAACTGGGGAGAGTAAGTGCGATCGCAAATGCGGCGATCGCCAGTGCAACCCCATTTAGAAAACGTTTCATTTTTTAACGGCATAGCAGGAATGTTGGGCCTGGCATTTTTACCAGAAAGAATTGGTTTAAAGCCCGCCCGCCCGATCGGGAGAAATTAAAAGAAGACTATTCATTACTCCAATCCTCTTCCTTCGAGGTAGAGGTCGCTCTCAACTGTCAAGCGGTCAACTGTCAACTGAATGAATCATCCCTAGGAGTTTGAATCGCAGCGGGCGATCGGCTTAATTTGTCAATCTTCAGATTCTCATAAGAAGGACAAATTAAGCCTTGAGAAATCGGGACGCTTAAAGAGGCTGAACTAGGGGTTTATCGGCGACTGCTTCGAGTTTTTGGGACTTCAACAATTGCGTCCACTCAGTCTTCAGCCGCGCATCATCGGGTGCGACACTACGCATTTGGGCTAAAGTCGCCAGAGTCTCGTACCAAATGCCATTTTTAGCATAAGCGATCAGCTTCGCCCTCGGGTCGGGATTTGCCAAAGCGCTCTTGAGAGTTCCTTGCGGTTCAACTCGCTGCATCCATCCTTTAATAATATAATCTCCCGATCGTTCCTGAGGATCGCAAGCCAGTGCAAACGACCAGACATATCGCTTACCAACCTCAATATTTTTTGTCTTACCTTTGTCAGAAAGGCTAACTCCCACAATTCCAGCTTTGTCAACTTTTAAACTAGATTCGTAGACTACTTCGGATTCATCTTCGTTTAGCAAAACAAACTCTACTTGAGCCGCCGGTTGAGAAACATAGACAAAAAATGTTGGCGACTCTGTTAGGGTTAAGCCAATATTGCTTTCAGGTATTAAGGGAGTAATCGATAAACCATCCTGCAACTGACAGCCTCGATGCGCTCCCCCTTGGCGGTTCTCGGGGGCTGTGACCTCTGGGGGTGTGAAATTAACATTCTGACCCAGGGGAGTTGGTGCAGGGACAGCCTGCATCGGTGAAAACAAGCTGGGGAGAGTAATTGCGATCGCCAATACAGCGATCGCCAGTGCAGTAAAATGTAGAAAACGTTTCATTTTTTTCACCAGATAGAATAAAATCAGGGTTCGGATTTTTACTCCAGACTAGGAGTAAGAATCGCAGCGGGCGATCGGTTTAATTTGTCAATCTTCACAGCCTCAGAAGAAGGACAAAAGAAAGCCTTGAGAAATAGGGAGGCTTAAAAAGACTGACCTAGCGGTTGATCGGCAACTGATTCGAGTTTTTGGGACTGCAACAATTGCTTCCACTCGGCCCTCAGACTCGCATCATTGGGTGATCCTCGCCGCATTTGGGCTAGAGTACCAATTGTATCGTACCAAATATTATTTTCAGCATAAGCGATAGCCCTAGCCATAGGGTCAGGATTTGCCAAATTTTTCTTGAGAGTTTCCTCGGGTTCAATGCGCTTCACAAACCCTTTAACAAAATAATTTCCCGACGGATCGTCATTGCAAGCCACGGAAAACGACCACTGATACCGCTGGTTAACCTCCAGAGTTTTTTTGCCCTCCCCTTTGTTGGGAATACTGACTTCTATTATCCCCGGTTTGTCAACTTTGAAAGTCGTTTTATAAGCATCGATTCCTTTTCCATCGTCAGCTTGCAATGTAAACTCCACTTGAGTCGAAGGGTGAGAAACATAGGCCAAGAATGTTGGCGATTCTGCTATGGTTAAACCATCATTGCTTTTAGGTATTAAAGGAACAATAGATAAATCCTGCGGACAAGCATTCCCTCGATGCGTCGCCGATTGCCTGTTGTCGGGGGCGTCTACATCGGGAGGTTTAAATTTAACATTCTGACTCAGCAGCATTGGTGCAGGCACTGCCTGCATCGGTGGCAGGAAACTGGGGACACTAAGTGCGATCGCACATACAGCGATCGCGAGTGCAGTAAAATGTAGAAAACGTTTCATTTTTTCACCAACCTTATAGATATATTATAGATCGCGTCTCTACTGTTAGTCTGGAGTTCTCAGCCCGGGCGCGATCCGGTCAAGTTTTGATTGTTCGCATCGCCATCAAAAGAAGGAAAAAAGTTCAATAAATAGCGATTTTTAAAGAGACTCAACCAGCGATTGACCTACCACTGATTCCAGTCCTTGGGACTGAAACAATTAGGTCTACTTGGCTCTGGGTCTCGCATATCTCGGTGTCTGTCGCCGCATTTGGGTTCAAGTAGCGAGAGTTTCGTACCAAATCTCATTTTTAGCATAAACTTCGAGCCACGTCATCGGGTCGGGATTTGCCAAATCGCTATTGAGAGTTGGCTGGGGTGCGATGCGCTCTACGAACCCTTTAACAACTGTATCTGCCATCTGCCGATCGAGCGTCTGGTTCGCAAATCATCGAAAACGATCGCACGTAACGCTTGCCAACTTCTAGTGATTTGTTGCTGTCCCCCGTAGCGAGAATGCTAATTTCAACAATCCCGGATTCATCAACTTTAAATGTTTTTTGGTACATAAATTTTTTCTCCCTGCTGGCGACCAATATTTTTGAGAAGCTAGTCTCACACCGCAGATACAGAATTTGAACCTTGACAAATCAATAACATTAATTAATTGGAGCTGCAACTGGATTCTGGGGACGGTAAATCCAGCGGTCGAGGTCGCGACTGTTATTCCATATACATTTCGCTGGTAGCGAAATGTAAAGTTTTGTTACAAATCGGTCGGAGTTTCCGGGTGTTCTAAGATGGAGGAAGTCTCGTGTAGGTGCCGACAAGCAACATAACTGCTGTTCGGTGAAACGAGTCAAAATTTTATATTGTGGCAATGACTAAAATATCTAACAAATTTCTATCTGACAAAATTCGTTCGGCAGCGGCTCAATTGAGTCAACTGTATAAACCATCACTAACAGTTGTTAGCTCTGTATTAATTGCCACCGCGGCAGTAACATTATCGTTGGTCGGGACTAGACACCTAGGAATACTGGAACCAGTAGAATTAAGCGCTTACGACCAAATGCTGAGATGGCGTCCCGACGAAAAGCCAGACCCGCGCTTGCTAATTGTGGGGATTACCGAAGCAGATATTCAGAAACTAAAGCAATGGCCGATATCCGATCGCAAAATAGCTGAAATATTACAAAAACTAGAAAAAATGCAGCCGACAGTCATCGGCTTAGACGTACTGCGAGATGTACCTTTAGGAGAGGGGCGTGAGGAATTAACTAAAGTTTTACAAAAAAGCGATCGAATTATCGGGGTATGTTTAGTCACCGACGGAGGCCCCGACACTCCCGGTTCTCCCCCTCCTCCGGGAATGTCAGCAAACCGGGTGGGATTTGCAGATTTTGGAATCGATCCGGGCGGCATACTCCGCAGGGCTTTATTATTTATGAAACCACCGATAATTAAGGGCGATAATTCGGTAGAAAAACATCTTTGCAATGACAATTCTCAAGTTTTAACTTCCTTCAACCTCCAGCTATCACTCCGCTACCTGCAAAAGTATAAAATTTTTCCCAGACTGGCAGCAGATCAATCTTTATGGCTGGGAAAAACCAAATTTAAAAAATTAAAAAGCAATGACGGAGGATATAGCAATGTCGATGCGAGGGGATATCAAATACTAATTAATTATCACTCCAGGAGCCAAGTCGCAAACAAAGTCACAATTACCGATGTTTTACAAGGGAAAGTCAGTCCGAATTTAGTTAAAGATAAAATAGTGCTGATCGGTTACACCACAGAAACCGTTAAAGATGTATTTTATACTCCTTACAGTGGGCAGCAGCAAAAAAACCAATTCATGCCGGGGATCGTGGTACACGCACAAGTAATTAGCCAAATTTTGAGTGCTGTTTTAGACAAGAGACCGATGTTTTGGTTTTGGCCGGAATGGGCAGAAATCCTGTGGATTGCAGGATGGTCAATTGTGGGAGGAACCATGGCATCGCGGATGGCTCACCCATGGAAGCTGGCGCTGACATTCGCAGCAATACTGTCGGGGTGTGGCGCGATCGGTTTTGGGATTTTTCTGTTGGGAGGGTGGGTGCCTGTAGCAGCGCCAGCCTTAGCATTAATTCTAACTGGTGGCAGCATTGTATCAGCAGACAGATTTAATAAATCGGCATACGGGAAAGCAATTACCGATCGCGTAAAACAAGTATTCAAAATCGAAATAGACCAAGCCCAAAAAGAACAACAAGTTGCAGACATTGTAGAATCAGATTTCTTTAAAGAATTGCAGCTCAAAAAAGATGAACTCAAAAGTAGCAAAAAAGATACCTCTGAAAAAACTCCGTCGGATCCCCAAGAAATAACGCTCGGTGCTGCGGCTCTTCCCCAGGCCCAAAGCGAGGCAGACGAATTCTTAGCTCAGTTGCAGCTAAAAGCCAAACAGCAGAAGCAGCGGGCCGCCGCGACTGCATCGGAAAGCGACTCAAAAACAGAAAGCGCGATCGATCCTGGCGCGAGTGCTAGTTCTGGCGAAACCCAACCTGATGAGGGGTTCAGCGATTTGCAAGCCAGGGCAAAGCAGATGCGGCAGCGCCGGAACGCAGACAAAAAGATCGAAGAGCAAGACTTAAGTGGCAAATAGTTTGCTAAACTTATCTAAAGTTGATTGCTGAGAGTCAGTTCCATGTTTGCCGTCAAGCGAGCGCTCAAATTGAATAATCAAGAAGCGACCTTGATGGCAAAACACGCAGGATTTCGGCGCGTGGTATTTAACATGGGTTTGAGCCTGCGAGTCCAAATGTACGGTGCAGGTGAGTTTTCCGACTCAAAGGTCATCAACGAAATCAAGAAAGTTCTCACTAACTACGTCAAGAAACAACCTGAATGTACTTGGATGAATCAGTTGTCTTCTCGTGTTTACCAAAACGCTTTGATTGACTTGAGTCATGCGTTTGGGAGGTATCGTTTGGGGAAAGCCGGTCATCCAAAATTTGTCAGCCGCCGTGACGGTCAATCATTCACGGTTGATTCGTCAAACGGCAAAGTTTTGTTAAGTGCAGGCAGGACTATTAAAATTCCCACACTGGGAACATTCCGATTGCACGAGCCACTCTCATGCAGTTTTGTTTCTCAGACTTTCACGCTCTCAAAAGAAGGAAATCGCTGGTTCGTCTCTTTCTGTGTTGATGCCCAACGTTTACCGATGCGACAAAGAGAAAGTTCTGTAGGAATTGACATAGGTGTCAAATCCTTCGCCACCCTGTCAAACAATCAAGTGTTTGATGCACCAAAACCCCTAAAACAAGCGAAAACCAAGCTGGCACGGTTACAGCGCCAAGCATCAAGGCAGGTGAAAGGTTCTAACAACCAACGCAAAACCTACGACAAAATCAGCCAAATTCACGCAAAAATTGCCTGCATTCGTAAAGACTTCCTTCACAAGTTGACGACTTACTTAGCCCAGACTTTCTTGCGAATTAAGATTGAAGACTTGAATGTCAGCGGAATGCTGGCAAATCACAAGCTGGCTGGGGCAATATCCGACTTAGGTTTTTACGAATTCAGGCGACAGTTAGAGTATAAATGCAAAATG
>NZ_JAEQCE010000076.1:0-25779 GCF_020738665.1 Microcoleus sp. PH2017_08_TRC_O_A | reverse complement strand
GCATCTTGCCTGTTGCTGACAATTAGGAACAGGCAAGATGCCTGTTCCACTAAAGAGTGAATTTCTTGTGGAACAGGCATCTTGCCTGTTGCTGACAATACTGAGATCGATCTATTTTTAATATTTCATAGGAAAAAGAAATATGGTTGCGACTTTCGATCCCAATACTGCGATCGGCTTATCTGAGCTAAATGCGATCGCCAGACTCAAAGACGACGGCTACAACGAACTCCCCTCGGCTGAGTCGCGCAATCTGTTATCGATCGCCTGGAACACCATTCAAGATCCGATTTTTCTCTTACTCGTCGGCGGTGGTATCATTTATTGGATTTTAGGCGACTTACAAGAAGCCTTAATTCTGATAGGTTTCGTCTTGTTTATCACCGGAATTAGTCTCTACCAGGAAGGCAAAACCGAACACGCCCTAGAAGCCCTGCGCGATCTTTCCAGCCCTCGCGCCTTGGTGATTCGGGATGGGGAACGAAAACGAATTGCGGGGCGAGAAGTGGTTCGAGGCGATTTCTTAGTGCTCGCGGAGGGCGATCGCGTGTCTGCGGATGCGATCGTCCTATCTTGCTCAAATCTCTCAACCGATGAGTCGTTATTAACCGGGGAATCCCTACCGGTTCGCAAAGTTACCGCTGTGGGTAACGTGGAGATGGCGCGTCCCGGAGGCGATGAATTGCCGTTTGTGTATTCTGGCACATTGGTGGTTCAGGGACAGGGAATTGTTCAAGTTAAGGCGATCGGCGCTCAAACAGAAATGGGCAAGATTGGCAAGGCTTTACAAAAAATCAAGCCAGAAACGACGCCTTTGCAACAGGAAATGAATCGCTTGGTAAGCCGTTTATTTGGCATTGCTTTATCGCTTTGTGTGGCAATTGTGGTAATTTATGGATTCACTACAGGAGATTGGCTTAAAGGAGTGCTCGCCGGCATTACCTTAGCGATGGCAATTTTGCCGAATGAATTTCCGGTAGTTGTGACAATCTTCTTAGCCTTGGGAGCTTGGCGGATTTCTCAGAATCATGTCTTAGCACGTCGCGCCTCAGCCGTTGAAACTGTAGGTTCCGCAACCGTTTTGTGCGTCGATAAAACCGGGACGCTGACTCAAAATCAGATGGCTGTGCAGCAGTTGTTAGCCTACAACCAGGCAGAAAACCCTCAGCCTTATGATTTGGGATTACATTCATCAGAAGCACTCCCAGAAGCAGTTCATCAATTAGTTGAGTTCTGTATTCTGGCAAGCCAAAGAGATCCATTCGATCCAATGGAAAAAGCGTTTAAGCAATTGGGCGATCGCTATCTGGCGCATACCGAACATTTGCACAGCGATTGGAAACTGTTGCGAGAATATCCGCTGTCACCGCATCTATTGGCAATGTCTCACGTTTGGGAGTCAGCAGATCGCAAGTTGTATGAAGTTGCGGCAAAAGGAGCACCGGAGGCGATCGCGGATCTCTGCCATTTCACGCCCCAACAGCAGCAAATGATGGCAGCGCAAGTTAGTCAAATGGCAAGTCAAGGATTGCGGGTATTAGGTGTTGCCAAAGCCTCACTTGTTGGTGCGCCGCCGCCATTTTTGCCACCTCACCCGTCGCTGAATATCGATCGTTTACCGGAAAAACAACATGACTTTCCGTTTGAATTTATCGGATTAGTGGGACTGTCCGATCCAGTACGTCCAACCGTTAAGGCGGCGATTCAAGAATGTTATAGCGCTGGAATTCGAGTCGTAATGATTACCGGTGATTATCCAGAAACTGCTCAAAGTATTGCCCGTCAAGTTGAATTGATGCAGATGGGAGCCATTGTCACCGGATCAGAATTAGATGGCATGAGCGATGCTGAATTAGAGCAGCGGATTCAAAGTACAAATATCTTTGCACGAGCCGTTCCCGAACACAAGTTGCGGTTAGTTAATGCCCTAAAATCCAAAGGCGAAGTCGTTGCCATGACAGGGGATGGAGTGAATGATGCTCCTGCTCTCAAAGCTGCTCAAATCGGGATTGCGATGGGCGAGAGAGGCACGGATGTGGCTCGTGAATCTGCGGCTTTAGTGTTATTAGATGATGATTTTTCGTCGATCGTCCAAGCAGTCAAACTGGGGCGCAGAATTTTTGACAATCTCCGCAAAGCCATGTCATATCTGATTGCGATTCATATCCCGATCGCCGGAATGTCTTTGATTCCAGTATTGTTTAAGTTGCCGTTAGTATTGCTTCCGGTTCACGTGGCATTTTTACATTTAATTATCGATCCAGCTTGCTCGATCGTCTTAGAAGCCGAACCCGCAGAAGCAACGGTGATGCAGCGCCCTCCCCGCAACCCCAAAGAACCTTTATTTGGCAAGAAAACGCTCTCGTTGGCTGTGTTGCAAGGGGGCGGAATTTTGGCGATCGTGCTGGCGATTTTTGCGATCGCCCTATATCGCAGACAAGGCGAATTTGATGCCCGTGCGTTAACGTTTACGACGTTAATTTTGGCAAATTTAGGACTAATTTTGAGCTCCCGGTTCAACCTCGCACCTCAGCTTTAAAATACTGAAATCCCCAAATCCTGCGCTGTGGTGGGTGCTTGGTGGGGGGACTGCTGTTCCTTGGGTTGGTGCTGTATGTCCCGTTTTTGCGTCATTTGTTTAGCTTTTCTCTGCTAAGTGCGATCGATCTAGCGATCTGTTTGGGCGGTGGATTGATTAGCTTGCTTTGGTTTGAACTGTTGAAACAAACTACAAAAGTCAGGCCATAGTCAGAGACGGGAAAACATTAGTTCTAGCAGCAAAGGTTGCTTGTGTAAAATTTAAAAATCAGGTATCAAATAATCAATCCACAGCCCGTATTTGGGAGAAATCAGGACACGGCAGTGCCGTTTCCCTACAATTATCTGGCGTAGGGAAACGGCACTGCCGTATCCTCGCTTGTCACCTGACGGCGCAGCCGGAATTGACAACCGTTCTGATGCGCCAAAACACATCTCTATAGTGATAAATTAGCGATATATTTATTTTACAAAAACCTCAGATTTCCTTCACATTTTAAAGCTAGTATTGAAAATAATAACTCAGCAGCATCAAATCATTAAAGAGTTGTTTCAGTCTTTCACCAGTAGATGAGGTCACTAACAACAAAGACTTTTGTGGCCCAATGGCAATTGAATAACACTATCGACAAGTCCGATAAACTCAACTAGAGGAATCACCATGAGTACGACAATTGACAACTTCACCAAACAACTCCACGACAATTTAGAAGCGATTGAAGATCGGGCAAAATTGCTGAAGGAAAGCGTTCAATCTGCAACGAAAAATACTGAGGCTGAGCTGCAATCGAAACTTGACGGAATGAAGACAAATCTAGAAGCTAAGAAACAAGAATTTGATCGGTATCGGGCAAAGCTCCAAACTCAATTCGAGGAAACAGAATCTGAGGTGAAGTCGAACGTCGAGGAATGGAAGACGAGTCGCGAAGTCAAGAAACTCGAACATCGAGCCGATAAAGCTGAAGACTATGCGAATACAGCGATTTTATTCGCAATGGCGACGATGGAAGAAGCCGAAGCAGCTACCTTGAAAGCGATTTGCACGAGATTAGATGCCACAACTGCTGCGGGAACTACTAAGTAAGGAGGAGACGGCAATGCCGTTTCCCTACGCTGATTAATTGTAGGAAGAGGAGACGGCAATGCCGTTTCCCTACGCTGATTAATTGTAGGAAGAGGAGACGGCAGTGCCGTTTCCCTACGCTGATTAATTGTAGGAAGAGGAGACGGCAATGCCGTGTCCCTACGCAGATTAATTGTAGGAGGAGATGGCAGTGCCGTTTCTCTACGCCGATTAATTGTAGGAAGAGGAGACGGGAGTGCCGTTTCCCTACGCAGATTAATTGTAGGGAAACGGCACTGCCGTATCCTGACTTTCGCTTTTCAAATGCGCCAAATTTGACCTAATTTAGAATAGATGCTTGTGAGCGGTATAATGGCAATTATTCCGCTGTTTTTGTTTGTCATAAAATCCTCTTAAAATATTCAAAAGGTATAGATTAGGCTTGAAAATTTGTGTGAATATTCAATCAAAAGGTAGAGATTATATTGGGAAATTCTTGTTAAAGTTTCAGTGAACGGCGAAAGAAACCAAAGCTGAGATTCAATCGAAACTCGACGAGGTGAAATCGAACGTTAAAAGATAAAAAGCAAATCAAAAATCAAAAATTTTGTCCGTCATGCGGACAAATAACAAAGGAAACAAACTCATGTCATACACACATACGATTGTTGGTCATTTCCCCTCCCATTCAGAAGCAGAAAGAGTTGTATTGGAGCTGCAAAAAAAAGGCTTCGATATGCAAAAGCTCTCGATAATTGGCAAAGACTACCACACAACTGAACACGTGCGCGGATTTCTCACCTGGAAAGATACAGCCAAAGCTGGAGCCGCAGGTGGTGGTTATTGGGGTAGCTTCGTCGGAGGTTTATTTGGCATTTTAGCCGGGGCTGGAGTGCTGTTTATTCCTGGAATGGCTCCTATAGTCGTTGCTGGCCCCATTGCGGGGGTGTTGGCGGGTTGGTTGGAAGGAACGGTTGTTGGTGGCGTTGGTACCGCTGCTGTAGGAGGATTGGCTGGTGCCTTGGGAGGCTTAGGAATCCCGAAGCATGAGGTGGTGAAGTATGACACTCAAATCCAAGCAGGCGAGTTTATTATCCTGGTGACAGGTAGCAATCACGATGTCAGTCAGGCGAAGCAAATGCTAGACAGAATTAGTCAGGAAATGAGTATGTCGATCGCAGTCTAAGGCTTTCAACTAACAACAATAGGGGAGTATTCCACTCCCAAGAGTCCGTCAGGTTGATGAGAGGGTCGGCACGGGGGCACGACCCTACAAAAACCTCGTTTTCCTGAGAATAAAACAGCCCTCTCATGCTCAATTGCTTTTTACTACTCTTTTACAGGAATCATGATGGTGAATAAAATGGAAATGACCAACAAGATTGAAATCAACAAATCTGTGCCCCGCGAGCGATGGGGTGAATTTTTCGATCAGTTTACCGATGGCAATCGCGGACGGCGTATTTCGATCGAAATCATCGGTTCAGAAGTCGGTGACGCAGAATTGATTAAGAACGCACCTCTTCATGCGATGGTTTACGATCGCCCTGGAAAAGGAGATGATTTGGTGATTGAAGTTGGTAAAGATGAGGTGACTTACGCTCACACGATCGATTCACCAACTGAAGTTTTAACGGGACAAAACTCACTCGGTGTGATGGTAGCGCTTCGGATTAGTGACGCTGCTGGGACACAAACATTGATCGAATTACAAGTTAGTTGAGCTGGTTGGATAATTCTGAGTTCAACAGGACTTACCCAAACAGTCAACTTTTACAGGTTAGGAGCAAATTATGACAGATATCATGAGCCGCGAAATTCACCTAGTCTCCCGCCCCAACGGGATGCCAACCGCAGCTAATTTTGCGATCGCCCAAACCGAAATAAAGCCACTTCAAGACGGACAAGTGCTCGTTCGCAATCGCTATATATCAGTCGATCCGTATATGCGCGGACGCATGAACGAGAGCAAATCCTATGTTCCGTCCTTCGAGTTAGGTAAAGTTCTACAAGGCGGCGCAGTCGGCGAAGTCATCGAATCGCGTGCCCCAGAATTCAAGCCCGGTGATGTCGTCACTTCCAACTTTGGATGGCGGGAATACTTCACCGCAGCGCCCAAAGAGTTGCATCCTGTCAGCAGCGAAATTCAACCGCTATCGGTTTATCTCGGTGCGATCGGTATGACGGGGATGACGGCTTGGGCTGGATTGAATTTGGTAGATGTTAAAGCAGGCGATGTGATTTTTATTTCGGGTGCTGCGGGCGCGGTGGGAAGTGTGGCGGGACAACTGGCAAAATTGCGCGGATGTCAGGTTATCGGCTCAGCAGGTTCAGCGGAAAAAGTCAAGTTTCTGCTAGAAGAATGCGGATTCGATCGCGCTTTCAATTACAATTCTGGCCCAGTCCTCGAACAATTGAACCAAGCGGCACCGGACGGAATTGATGTTTATTTCGATAATGTAGGAGGCGAAACCCTGCAAGCGGCGCTCTCAGCCCTGCGGGTGCACGGCCGGATTATCGCTTGCGGTAGTATTTCTGGTTACAACAAGCCGCAGCCGGGCCCGAATAATCTGTTTAATATGATTGGCAAAATGGTGGTAAAGTTGGATTAGGGTGCGATCGATTAATTTAACCCAAGTTGTAGAGAATTGTTTGACGTTATTTGGTTTAACAAAGTATGGATCTCAAACTATCAGGAAAGATTGCATTGGTCAGTGGTTCAACGGGTGGAATTGGACTGGCAATTGTTACCACACTTGCCGAAGAAGGAGCGACGGTCATTGTCAATGGCAGAACGCAAGAGCGCGTAAATAATGCGATCGATCGCATTCAGCAAAGTGTGCCGAATGCCAAACTTCAAGGAATTGCTGCCGATTTGGGAACGCCAGCCGGAGTTGAATTGCTACTTCAAAAAGTACCAGAAGTCAATATTTTGGTGAATAACTTAGGAATTTATGGCTCCAAGGCCTTTGAAGATATCTCCGATGAAGAGTGGATGAACATTCTGGAAGTGAATGTGATGAGCGGTGTGCGGCTCTCGCGCCATTATTTGCCGCTGATGCTGAAGCAAGATTGGGGACGGATTATTTTCATCTCTAGTGAATCTGCTTTGAATATTCCCGCCGAAATGATTCATTATGGCGTGACTAAAACTGCACAATTGGCGTTGAGTCGCGGTTTGGCGGAAACAACCGTGGGCAGTCATGTAACTGTAAACACGGTATTGCCGGGGCCAACTCGCTCTGAAGGGGTGGAAGACTTTATCCAGGGATTATCGAAGGATCAAAATATTTCGATCGAACAAGTTGAGAAAGAGTTTTTTACTAAGATGCGTCCATCTTCCCTAATTCAGCGATTTGCTTCAACGTCTGAAGTTGCTGCGTTAGTTGCGTTTGTTGCCAGTCCCTTAGCTTCTGCGATTAATGGGGCTGCCCTACGAGTTGAGGGTGGAGTAGTGCGATCGATTGTGTAGCGAAGTTTTTACCTTGATGTGCTTGGAAAATCTCTCACTCCCTACATTTTTGAACAGAATGCTTTCGTTCAAACAAAAATAAGGAGCGTTACATTTCATTAACTCACCCTAAAGCGATCGCCATTCCTGTGAGTCGTGAGTTTTGGGCGATCGCACTTAACCTACAAGATCAGCGATCGCGCCCTTTACTCACAGAATACCAGACCGAACCACACTACAGCGTCATGCAGATATGATTGAACGTGGTAGTGTCGAAGGAATTGCGGAGGAGTTGGACTACAAAAATGTGAAGGAGCGGTATCTTGCTGCGGTGAAGGCGATCGGTCAAGCTTAATCAATCTGCGATCCCACTTAACCGACAAGAGCAGCGATCACATTAATGAACATCCCAAAAATCAGATAATTACAAATTCATCATGTTTAAAAGTAAAAAGGCGCGTTGAGTAACGCACCTACAGCGATGGCGATCGCACTGTGCCTGAGACAACGCGATCGCCAATTAGCTTAAGGTAATATGAGGATCGCCATTATTCCTGTAGGATCAATCTCAACTAAGAGCGATCGCACTATTTTTTGATTATGTAAAATGTTTGGTTAGGCTTTATTTTAGGCTCAACGCTAATACCAATATTTGTTTTTTCTATAACTGCCAGTTCTGGATATGATTGATCATCTAATCGAATGGTCAAAATAGGTTTTTTATAAAATCTTCCTTCTTTAGTTTCAATAATTAGCATATCTTTAACTTTTATCGTATAATTTTCAATCTCAAATGCTAATATTTTATCATTAAAAATTTTAATCACCTTTTCTATTTTTTGAAAAGTATGTATTGATTCTTGTTTGATAAATTGTTCAAATAATGCTTGAAAAATAGCTTGACAATATTTTTCTAAAAATTGAATATAAGGTTCTAATTCAGATATGCTTTTGATATCCTCTACGTTTTCTGAACCGTGAGCAATTTGGTTTCGTCTTTCAACTAAATCATTGATTTTATTGTACAAAATATCTTTTCCTATTGTGGAAATTCTTTCTGGTGTTAAACCGATCTCATTATTAAGTTCTTCATTCTTCAGTAATTCATCGTTTAAATCTAAACTTAACTTATTGAATATTTCTACAATTTTATTATGTTTTAAATTACCTGATAAAAGAACAAACGCTTCTGTGTTAATTTGATAGTTGCTAGGATTAACAATACATTCATTTAACTTCTTTAATACCTCCTCTTTTGTAAGATGCTGATATTTAGCACTTTCTCTGGTTGCAATAGTATTTATCAATTTTAAAGACAGTTCAAAATGATTAATTCTAATCTTTTCATCCACTTGATTATATTCAGGTACTACTTTAGAGAGGGAATCAAGATATTCTTTAATCCAGATTTCTACATATTTTTCTAGCAGTCCATAAAGTGAAATAATAGAAGCTTTATATTCAAATATTCGTTTATCTGTTCTAAAACCCCTATCATGCTCTTTTAGTCTATTAAGTAATTCCTTGATTTGTCCATTGTCAGTGTCTATAATGGCATAAGCTGTTAAATCATTTACATATTGAATGTGTTTTAAATATTCTTTAATTTGATTTAATTCTCTTTTGAAGTTTTCCAATGATTGTATATTCATAATTTCTACTAAAGTTTATTTAATATAGGTTTGTAGAAATTTTTGAAAATACTGAATGCGTGCTTCTACATCTTTTTTGTTATTATAGCTACCATCAAAAAGATGTTTACTTTTTTCCTGTTGTATAAATGGTGATTTTCTACCGGAATATAAACTCTTCTCTATAGTCCCTTTGTGTTTAAGAAAAATTTCTTTGTGAGAAATATTATTTGCAAATACCTGCATTATTGGATCATAAATAGTTTTTAATGGCGTTTTTCTGTTACGCCCTTCATATGGAGGGATGAAAGCTGAATTTCCTAATATTTGATAAATTAAGTAAATAGTCTCATTAAAAATATTTTCAAGTTTATTCATTGTTTCATCAGGATAACTATTTGCTTGTTTTAAATACTCATCTAAAAATTTATCTACTGGGGATTTTAACTTATCTATATGACGATAAGCAAAGAACCGCAAAACTAATTCAACATCCTCCATTTTGCGATAAGACTCACTTTCAAGTAATTTTTTTTCTCCTTGACTTTCTAAAGGTAAATTCCACATTTTACGAAAATATTCATTTTGAGAAAGTTTTATACATAATTGGTTGAATTTACCATTTTGTAAAGCATTTCTTGTTTCTTGTGCAGTTAGCTTCTCTCCTCCACTATTCAATCTTTCAAAAACTATCTGTTTGAGATATTCAGCTTCTTCTTTACTTTTAGCTGTTTCTTGCAATAAAATAATAGAAGACAAATATCGTCTATCTATACCTCTTCTAACTTGCTCAGGTAAATTTTGATAATTTCGCCCATTAAGTTCCTGCCAATACTCTAATCCTTCTAGATCAAATTTTCCTTTATAAAAATCATATATAGCTGTCAGTCTTTGTTGTCCGTCCATTACTTCATAAATAGAGTATTCTATTTCATACAGAAAGATAGGTGGAATTGGTACATTCATTATGAATGATTCTATCAAACGAGATTTTCGAGCATTGTCCCACCTTTTTCTACGTTGGTATTCAGGATTGAGGATATATTTTGCACTGTCAAGCATAGCTTTTATACTATCAAGTGGATAACGAGCTTGTTCTGTTACAATTCTTATCTCTCCCTTTTTGTATTTTTCGTTAATTTCATCATCTGGCGGAAAGTTGTGAGTTGTATCTGGTCTATTTTGAGAAATAAATGTTTCACCTGAAATTAAATGGCTATTTGTAATCATATTTATTCTTCCTTGTTAATTATGAGATCAATGAGTGCGCGACAACTAGCGGCTTGGGTTAAGTGCGATTATTATGGGTTGCTATGCCCACTTTTTTTGATGAAGCGAGATCACCGCTCTTTTGGGTCGGCTTAATAAAATTACTCCAAATAGCAGTTTAGTGCGATCGCCGATCTTTTAGGGGCATTATAACTGTGTTTTTGGCTAACTGTCAAGTTACTGCGATCGCTTTCTCCGATGAAGGACGATCGCCTCAATTATCTATCTGCTAGAGGTTTTGCTGTATGCGATCGCTATTCCTGTGAGTCGTGAGTTCTAGGCGATTGCCTCAATTATCTATCTGCTAAAGGGTTTGCGGTGAGCGATCGCTATTCCTGTGAGTCGTGAGTTCTAGGCGATCGCCTCAATTATCTATCTGTTAAAGGGTTTGCTGTAGGCTATCGCTATTCTTGTGAGTCGTGATTTTTAGGCGATCGCTCAAACCCAGTAAATTTATCCTAGTTTGATAATTTATCCGCATTCTAATCACTATCTTGCTCTATTCGTGTGTATTATACCACAGCAAGGTTTTAATGTCAAAGATGCGAGGGTATCCTTTAACTCCAAGGGTGAACCCATCTACTTAACAGCTAGCAGCGATCGCGGCACGAATATTCAAGGACTTTTGTAGACGAAGGCAATACTTGAAAGTAATCAGTAAAGATTGCTAGTGATGGAGCAATTTATGGAACGAGGGGCGATGTTCCGCTACTACTCCTTGCCGATCGCGCTGCCATCTTTCCTGGACACAGTTTGACACACCTGCTATTTTTCAAAGCCAAGATTTGGAAGTTTTGCGCTTTCAATCCTGTTTTCCTATTATATTAAATAGGTGAGCAATTTTGTATGAAAAAAGTAATGCAACGATTTAATCTAACTATACTCAAACAGTTCTGGTCGATCGCCAAATCATACTGGTCAAGCGACGAAAAATGGCGGGCGCGCGGCTTATTGCTATTAGTCATCCTGTTATCCTTTGGCTACACGGGACTGAGCGTGCTGCTCAACAACAAGCGAGGCGAGCTAATTTCGGCATTGTCTGCTCACGATGAAGCTAGATTTTGGCAAACAATTCTAATTTTTGCCGGGACATTAGTTATTTATGCACCATTATATGCAGGCTATGATTATTTGCGCGATCGCCTGGGCTTGGAGTGGCGGCGATGGCTGACTAACTATTTTGTCGATCGCTATTTCCAGAATCGGGCATTTTATCATCTAAATCATGCCGATGCTGACATTGATAACCCGGATCAGCGGATTGCTGAAGATGTCAAAAGTTTTACCCAAGAATCGTTAAAACTACTGCTAGTAGTTGTTGATTCTTTGTTAGCGGTGGCGGCATTTAGTGGGGTACTCTGGGGCATTTCTAAGCCATTAATCTTGTTTTTGGTGCTCTACGCGCTGGTTGGCACCTTGGCGACTGTTGGGGTATTTGGGAAGCCCTTGATGCGACTCAATTTTGGGCAGCTTAAAAAAGAGGCTGATTTTCGGTTTAGTTTAGTGCGGGTGCGAGAAAATGCGGAGGCGATCGCCTTTTATCAGGGAGAACCGCGTGAGTCAGCTCAAGTCAAAGGCAGATTTGCCGAAGCATTTGATAACTTCAAGCGGTTAATTTTTTGGGAATTGAATCTGAATATCCTGACTAACGCCTATGAATTTATTCCGTTCATTCTGCCTGCAATTGTAGTCGCGCCCGGCATTTTTGCGGGTGACTTAGAAGTTGGTAAAGTTACCGAGGCGCAAGGAGCTTTCATTCGAGTCTTTTTCTCGCTCAATCTAATTGTGGCGCGCTTTCAATCCCTCGCTACTTTTGGCGCGGGTGTCGAGCGTTTATACACCTTTTTAGAGTGTTTGGAAACCGATCGCTTAACTTCTCAGGAGTCTGAGGGCGTTGAGAAAACAAGTATCAAAACTGAAATTGCCGATCGACTGGCGATCGAAAACATGACCCTCCAAATACCTAACCGTCAACGGACTTTGGTTGAGGATTTATCTGTGAAACTGTCTACTGGCGAGGGTTTGCTGGTGAGAGGGCCTAGCGGGTGCGGGAAAAGTTCTTTGCTAAGGGCGATCGTTGGACTGTGGGATGCAGGAAGTGGCACAATTTCGCGACCTACCCTGGATCAAATGTTGTTTTTGTCGCAGCGGCCTTACATGATTTTAGGGACGTTACGCGATCAAATGCTGTATCCAAATATGAATTCGGAAGTTGAAGATTCGCAGTTGAGGCAAATTTTGATCCAGGTAAATTTACCCAACTTAGAGCAAACGCATGAAGGATTTAACACTGAACAAAACTGGGCGCAGGTTCTATCTTTGGGAGAACAACAGCGCCTAATTTTCGCACGTCTGCTGCTCAATAAACCTAGTTACGCAATTTTAGATGAGGCTACTAGCGCCCTCGATCCTAGTAATGAAAAGCATTTATACCAACTGTTAGAAGCCTCTGGTATGACATTTTTGAGCATTGGACATCGAGAAAGTTTGAGTAACTATCACCAGACTATTTTGGATTTGACTGCGGATAACACCTGGTCTTTGAAAGCTTCTGAAGCTCTACCTGTTTTGATTTCTAATAATCTTGTTGATGAAGGCAGAAAGATAGAAATGGAGGAGACGGCAGTGCCTTAGTCCCTACCCAGATTAATTGTAGGGAAACGGCATTGCCGTGTCCTCATTCTTGATTGCTGAGCCCCAAGTTCTGTTAGCAGGCCGCAAAGTGGCAGAGAACTCGGCAAGTGAGATTAAATCAGCTAAGGCTTGTAAACTATTTGTTTAATCAATTCTTCAGCCTGTTTTTTAATCTTTGAATTGGGATAATTTTTTAATAACTTTTGCAGTGCTTCCTCAGCAACTTTTTGTGAATCATTACTTTCATTTCTAATCTTGATATACGCAATTGTATACAAGGCATCATCTACCATAGAACTATTGGGAAATTCTGTGATAAATTCTTCAAAGCTCTTAACTGCCTGATCTTCCCAAGAAGTTGTATTTTCAGAAAATGTCGGATATTCACGTCCCCACAAATAGTAGTAGTTCAGAGCAATAGAATATTTAGCTTTTTCAACAAGCTCAGACTTAGGATACTGTTCAAGGAGCTGTTCAAATAACTTTATGCTTCTCAAGTAACTAATTTGCAATTTATAATTCTTATTGGTTTTATCTATAAAGTCAGCAGTTACTGTTTTTGCATTGTAAGTGATAATACCTTCCCATTTTGGAGGAACAAACGTGTAATGTTTTCTCCTTAAGTTTCCTGTCCACAGATAATTATATGCAGTAAATCCATCATCTATTTGATGCTCATCAATCCATAACTTAGCTTCCTCATACAAATTTTTATCACTAGGTTGTTGATTGCGAATCTTAGCTAATTTTTTTACTTGGTCTAATTGCTCTTTTACCTTAGTCCAAAAAATTGCTCCAAGATAATCTTCTGAAAAAGAGCGTACTAGATGGGGATATTTACCATCTTGGTAATTTTTTAGAAAATCCTCAAGTTCAGACTCAACAAGTGAATATTTATATTCTCGTATTAAATGAACTGCTTTACTATATTTAATGTATGGAGTTAGAGGATGATTAGGATGATTAGTGAGAAATTTAGCTAGCAATTCGCTAGACATTAATAAATCTATAATGAAAAGAATTCTTCCTCTGGCTACATCTTTAAAAAGACCATCAGGCGCTTCAGATGATTCGTAATAATATATTATTGCATTTTCATAATCTCCTTGTACCTCATAAGCACGCGCCAAGCGATATAGTGCATCATTTGAACCAGGGTGTCCAGGGTATTTATTGACAAAATTTTTCCAACTATTTATTTCTATTTGAGGAATAAATGGCTGTCTAAAAACTATCTTTATATCTTGATTTCCAGGAAAATATGTCTCTCCAGAGAACTTCATATATTCCCTACAACCTTTGGTAAAAAGTGAATTTGGGTATTTATTAGCTAAAGCTAATTGCTCATAATATCCAAATGCAGATAAATTATAAAGTTTTTTATTGACAGCTTCTTCTAGTAAAATAACAAGTTCTTTTGACCAAGACCAATCTTGCCATTTTGGACTTTCAGAATCTCCTTCTGCAAATACGAGTCCCCTTAGAGCGATAGGAGTTAGATTTTTATCATCAGTTTTAATAATATTTTGATATAAAAGTAATAATTTTTTAAAATTATTACCTTTTTTAAGATTGTATAAGTTGCGATCTACTATATTTAGTATTTCTTTTCTAATTTCTGGATTTTTGCTGGAATTATAAATATCTATTATTTCCTCAATTTTATTGTCACTAATTTGAGAAGAATCGTATCTACTAATTTTCTGTAAATCCTCTGCGTTTATTTCTGCTTTTTTCATTATTACTTTTACTTCATTCCATTCAGTTGCTTTTATTGGAGACCTATTATTTTGAGAATTATTGTTTAGAGAGCTGTTGTTTTGAGAGTTACTACTCAGATCACATCCTGTTAGGACAACTGACAGACTGGTGGACAATAACAGCAAAGTGATGACAAGTTTGTTTTTCATGTTTAATCTCCAGAATTAGTTACTTACAATATGGACGCTGATTTTGAGTAGATATTGATTGCTTATTGTTAAGATATGCAGACACTCGCCTCCAAAAATCTTGGTTGTTCAAGTCATAATCTTTTGTTTCTTTCTCATTAAAGCAACGACTAGCATTATTCCAGGAAAGAGATAATAAATCCTTGCCACCTATCTTAAAAATTCGTGTTACTCCTTCGCTATCTACTGTTATCACTCGATTGGAATTATTGGTATCAAAGCTACCATAAAATATTTCTTTCTTATGTCCTTTCAGAATTAATGGATTATCTGGATTTCTTAAATCCCATACACGAGCAGTACCATCGTAACTAACAGTTAGCACCCGATTAGAATTGTTAGGTTCAAAGCTACCATAATTAACTATATCTTGGTGTCCAGTTAATTCCGTTATTACTTTATCGCTGGCAATATCCCAGACACGGGCTACTTTATCACTTCCCATTGTCACAATACGGTTAGAGTCTTTTGGGTCAAAACTGACGTGCCATAATTGGTCTCGGCTTACAGTCAAGTTTTTTTCTGGTTGCTTCGGTCGCTTAAGATTCCAGATTCTGACTATTCCGTCGCCACCAACTGTTGCTACACGATTTGAGTCCTTGGGGTCAAATTCGCCTTGGCTCATCGGACTACTTGGTGGTGCTTTTAGCTCTTGCAACTTTCTAGGAGGGTTGCTACTCACATCCCAAACTGTTGCTGTTGATCTAATATTATTTACTGTTAATATCCGATTGGCATTGTTTGGATCAAAAGTAATACTTACTACTTTGCCATTGGCTATTAAAGGAATCACAGATTTATCTGTTATTAATTTTGCATCACCACCTCGGTTAACAGTTGCAATGCGATTTAGATTATTGGGGTCAATCCGAGCATACTCAATAGAATCAAGTTCCTTTTCTAATATTTGGTTGTTTTTGAGGTTGTTAATATCCCAGTTAGTAAGAGTACCGTCTCTAGCGACAGTTAATAATTTATTTGGTGCGTCGGGACGGAAAGACGCAGATACAATACTAGAGCCTTGCTGACCTTTTCGATTAGATATCATTATAGATGATTTATCACTAATATCCCAGATCCGTGCTGTTTTATCTTCACTAGCTGTTAAGATTCGCTTGGGGTTTTTAGGATCAAAGCTTGCCCATCTAATTCGTGCTGTATGACCGTAAAGAGTGGAGATAGCACTAGATTTTTTAATATCCCATATTTTCACTTTCCCATCTGCACTAACTTTTAAGACCTGATTCGAGTCTACTGGATTGACAGCACCATAAAAACTAGAATTTTTATGCTCAAAAATATCCTGCCAAATAGTTGCTTGATCGCCTGTTAAAATTACAGGTTTATCAGATTTACTTGAATCCCATGTCCTTGTTATATCGTTATTGCTGATTATGACCCGATTAAAATTTTTAGAGTCAGAGATAACAGTCCAAACTTCCCCTTCACTTCCTTGTAAGCTGTTTAACATTTTAGGAGCTTGAGGATTACTGATATCCCATAATTTAGCGGCACGTTGGCTAACTGTTAAGACTTGATTAGAATTGTTGGGATTAATCCGGCCGTAGCTGATAGGTTGCGTGCTATCGCTAATAAGGACTATCGGTTTTTTAACATTATTAATATCCCAAATGCGGGCAGTACCATCGTTACTGACTGTTAATACTCGTTGAGGATTTTTTGCATCAAAGTTACCATAAGTAACACTCTTGGTATGTCCTTTTAACACTATAGGATTCTGACTAGGCTTGTCCAAATTCCAGATTTTTGCGGTGCTATCATCGCTAACCGTTAGCACTTGTTTTGAATTTATAGGATTAAATTCAGCATAAAGAACTTTGCCATCATGCTTTAGTTGTAATTGCTCGTGATTTTGCTGAAAAGCCTTCCATAAAGCCTGAGCAGCTTGAGGTGTTTCCTGAATTATATTGGCTTGTATCGCTAGTAAAACGCTGCGGGTAGTATCTACATTTAAGTTTGCTTCAGAAGCAGTGGCTAACTGAAGCGATTTAGTAGTTTTTTCTCTATATTCTGCTTGCCCTCGTTGAAATTC
Organism: Microcoleus sp. PH2017_08_TRC_O_A; assembly: GCF_020738665.1. Classification (NCBI taxonomy): domain Bacteria; kingdom Bacillati; phylum Cyanobacteriota; class Cyanophyceae; order Oscillatoriales; family Microcoleaceae; genus Microcoleus; species Microcoleus sp. PH2017_08_TRC_O_A. The sequence goes on along the minus strand of NZ_JAEQCE010000076.1, from coordinate 9,191 downwards.
TGCTTGTCCTCGTTGATATTCTGCTGATACACCAAACCCAGAAACGATTAATACTACTGTTATTAGTCCTCCAAAAATACGCTGTCTGGTTGTTTGCTTTTGTTTTTCTGCTTTTTGAATAGCTAAGTCACTAACATTGATGAATTTCTGTAAGTCTTCACTCCAACCTAGCTCAGCAGCATCGCTACTAGATTGCCACTTTTTAGCTTCCAAAAGTTCTTCTGCATCCAATAAACCAGCTCTACGCTTAAGGCGTATCCATTCTGCTGCTTTAGACTCCAAACGTCGGCGTTCTTCCTCTGCTTGGCGCTGCTTGTCTACCCACCGTTTAAGGGTTGGCCAGCCGTTAATTAATGCATCGTGGGCAATATCCACTTTTCTATTGTCCCTTTTCTCCTGGTCACTTTCAGTAGCCACTTCCTTCTCGCCAGTGAGAGTAAGCAAACGATGCTTTACTAAGTGCTGTAACGTATTTTCAAATTCAGAAAAATTCTCACTAGCATTTCGTAAAGCATCAACAGGCTGTTGACGCCGCGTATCAATTCGTCCCTCACCAAACTGCACTAGGCGCACAAAGATGCGACGAGCAATTACTTGTTCTGATTGACTCAGTTGATTAAATGTTGCTTTGGCATGATAAGAAATTGCTGCCTGTAAGCCTTTAACTTTAGTAGTGTTATCATTGTCAGGAAAATCTAAACTTTTATAATCTTCTAATGTCAAATATGACTGTTTCTGTTTCTCCCATAACTGCACCAAAGTTTCCTGAACAAATGGCATAATCCCAGGTTCTCCTGCTGCTTCTGATACAAAGCACTCCAATAATTCTGGCTCTACAAACACCATAGGTTTAGATTTTTTCGCTGGCTCGGTAATTGCTTGTCGCAGCCCTTTTTCATCCAGAGGCTTGATATTTAATAAATGATTTTCAGCTATTTCCCATAGTGGTGATGCCATCAAATTGCCATAAAAATCAGCTCGAATAGTTATAATCACATAGCATTTAGGAATTTTAACTAAACCCAGCAATCCTTTCTGAAAATGTAATATATCATCTTTTGACTCAAGGGTAAATAATTCCTCAAATTGGTCTATAACTAACAAAAGGTGTTCTGCTTTGGGTTGGGTTTTTAACATCTGATCTACGACCCCATCAAGTTCAGCTAAGTCTGTATTTAAAGCCGTTCCCAAAATTTGTAATGGTACATTACTAGGGCGTACTTTACAAACCAGCCATTCACCTTTACCGAAAAGACCGATCTTTTTAAGTTTTGGGATTAAGCCTGCAAAAATCAGTGAGGATTTCCCACTACCAGAGGCTCCAATAGCTGCTATAAACTGATAACTCCGTAGGCTTTGAATTAATTCTTCGATTAGTTGGTCACGTCCAAAGAACAGATGGCTATTGCCCTCGTCGAAAGGTCTAATCCCAGGATACGGACAAGGTGGCTTCGCTGGGGTATCAGACGAAGGTTCCTGTTGCAATAATTCGCGAAGAAGCTTTTCAATAGCTTCCTGCCGCTCTTGTACATTGGTCGCAAGTAGTGGTGTCAGAAAATTAAGTCTGAGTGGCAGCGTAACTTGTTCTAAGATTAGGGGAATAATTCGCGAAGTTCTAGTTTGCACCCCATGATCTTGATCCATCAAGTTGAAGAACCTGTTATAACCATTTTCTAAGTCTGCTAAGTAAGCACGGGAAATTACGAGTAAAGTGCGATCGCTGTGCTTAATAGCATTTTCAAATTCTTCTATCTTCGGTTTTCCAAGACCAAATGTTTCTTCCGAGTGGTAGTGTATATTAGCCTGTTTTAACTTTTCCAGTAAGTATCCTTTTACCCAATCACTGTCAGCATTAGCATAGGAGATAAACAGGTGATATTTTGTCGTTTTTATCATGTATATAATCTGGAGTATTGTTATTTACACACGCTATAAAATGCTCTTCTTTTAAATCCCCGACTTCGCCGAAGTTGTCGGGGATCTGGTATTCTGTTTTTTAGGTAGGCTTACTTACCTACATCAATCATTTCTTCTGGATACTGGCTGGTGCAGTTGATAAACTAATCGCTCTACCTCAGTTTTAAACTCATCTTCATCAGTCATGTCCAGCAAGGTGAGAGCGCGTAGCCCTAGTCTTGGTAAGCATGGCTCTCGCCTAACTGCTATTAAACGATACTTGCTCTCTTCTAGTCCTAAGTGCTGAGAGATCAAATTCTCAAACTCGGCGTAACTGCTGCTTAAGTAAGCAGGAGACAAAACCACAAGTGTATAGCGACTTTTCTCAATAGCGCGTTCAATATTAGTAATCATAGGTACACCTAACGGGAAGCGAGAATCAATGCAAACCCGTAATCCCTGTGATTCTAAATATGGTAACAAACCCTTACGAACCCAGGTTTTATCTGGTGTCTGACTATGATAGCTGATGAATACATCATACTCGTAAGCATCGTTGGGTGATACCGTGGAAAGTGGTGCTGGTACCTTGCCTCCCAAGTAAAGTGCCACGGGGAAGTTTTCTTCAACCTCAGCGATAAGGACAGGATGCTGACTGCTGCAATCTCTAGTCACCTTGGGTTGCATATAATTAAAAACGTCAAAAATACGGATTACACCACCTGCGCCAATAGCTCCCCCTCTAAAACCATCAAGCAAGTGTTGAGTAAACAGACTATTAGCTGCACCAGGGAGGATATAGGATTTTTCAGTGCTACGTGAAGATGCTAAAATAACTGTACCTTGTCCTTGTTTGAGGACATTATAATAGCTTTCCGGTAAACCAGCTTTGATAACAGGTGCATTGGCGTCTTTAAGTTGACTAATACCACCAGCATGACAACAGTCAAAAATTACTACTTTTTTCTTAGCCGGAATCGCCTGTAAAGCTTTGGTAAACTGAGTGCCAGAAATTGCTGTTTCAACGAATGATTCTTCTGAGGTATAGTCTATTTGTACTGGCAACAAATACTCGCCCATATGTTCACCAGATTCTATCTGCCCACCATGACTAGATATATATATGAAAATGGTAGAGTCTTGGTTGCAATCCTGAGCCAAATTAGTCAATGCCTGATGTAAGTTTTCCTTGGTTGCTTTATCATCTAGCAACAACTGCACATTTTCAGGCAAATAACCACAGTGCCCTGGGCTAATCAGCAAATTATAAATATCTTTAGCATCATTCAAAACACTTTCTGGAAGCTTATTGATTTTGTGGTAGTTTGCGATACCAACAACCAGAGCATGAGCATTATTCATCACGGGCATATGGCAATTACCTCTAAAATAACTTTTGCTTTTTTGTGTATTCGAGTACGCATTGCTCCCATCAGGAAAAATGCCAATGAATTTACCATACCGCTTTATAAGTGGCTAAGGCGTTACATAGAAACTGTCCCATATCTAACCAGCAGCATGGCAATTTTTTCATCTCCCACTTGAAAGATGGGGGCTTCCACGCTCTCGCTATGCTCTTGTGAACCCAGAGAGAGATCCCCTCCGTTGTAGTGAATGGCATTGGATATCTTGCGCCTCTAGCCCAAGCGACAGACGAGACACGCATCCCACAAAACCAGACAAATCATATTGGAAATGTGCAACGCCAGTTCAAAATAACGTGTGCCGCACTCCCTAGCACATACTAGATACGTGTGGTAATGACGATGCTACCGGATATCATACGATCGACTCCTACTCTATTCACCGATCGCCCCTGAATTCCGAACTCTAACCAACAAACCATGTTTTGGAGCAAATCATCGCCAACACAAACAACAGCGTTTGCAGCACCACAATACACCCGCCTGTGGAACCATCTATGTGATAGCTGATATCAGTTCCCATGACACTAGAAAAGACACCACTTGCGATCGTGATTGCTCAGGGAAAATCAACCCAAGCACAAACCACAATTCAAGCCCTACAAACAGAAATTAGCGCACTGCGAACAGAGATTCAAGCTTTATCACGACGAGATTTAAACCGTTGAATTGCTCAGAATTATATAAATTAAACCCTGCTTTCATAAAACCTATTCCTTAAGAACAGTACCTTCGCCAATTTTAAATAGTAAGCTAGCATAATCTGCAAAAAAAAAAATAAATTATTGCTATTCTGCCTAAGCTTTCTTCACAGTTTCCTCACCTTTGTTGAATATCATAAAATATAGTCCAGATTCTTTTTATTGATGAGGATAAACTTGATGAAATGGCAAGAATTAATTTTAGCTTTCCTAGCGACAATTTGCTTAATATTTGCAGGCAATGCCTTGGCGCAGACTGATATCAATATCAACAATACTAACCTGATTCGCTTTGGTGGAAACATCACCGTAGCAGAGAATCAAGTTGTCGAAAATGCCCATGCTTTTGGGGGAAGCGTTACTGTTTCTTCTAATGCCAGAGTTTTGGATACTGCTATGGCTTTTGGCGGGGATGTCATCCTGAAAAAAGGAGCGCGGGTAGAGGGTGATGCTTACTCTTTTGGCGGCAAAATCGTGCAGGAACCGGGTGCGATTATTACTGGTGAACGCGCTACATTTAGCGATCGACATGGCATGATGTACGGCTCTAATCGCGGCAGAAGTAGCTTCTTCGGTCAGTATTTCTTCAGTGCCCTTTTTAGAACTTGTTCCGCCGTAGTAGCAGCTATTCTCGGACTACTTATTTTGCATAGCAGCCCACAATTCCTGCCGAATTTGGCGACACAATTACATCAACGCCCCGGTTTGACTGCTCTATGGGGCATCGGGGCGACTGTTTCCTTTGTTTTTGCCACGGTGTTTCTAGCGATTACGCTGATTGGGATTCCACTGATTCCACTCCTGAGTCTGACGGCGGTGATCGCGTCTTTAGTCGGATCGTTAGGTGTGGCGCTGTTTGTGGGTCAACGTGTGGTTGGTAAGGGCGATCGATCTTTGCAGCAGCAGTTTTTGGTGGGTTTGGCGATCGTGACTGTTCTGACACTCATTCCGTTTTTCGGAGGGTTAGTAGTTTCCCTAGTCAATCTCTTCGGCTTAGGTGCGATCTTGCTGTGGCAATTTGGTAGAGAAAAACCTCAAATAGCGACTGAGTGAGTAGGGCGGCATAAATGCTGATTATTCGTTTTGAGTTTCGGGATTGCAGAAGATTTCGGATTACTCGTCGCAGGAACGATCGGAATAGTTTCGCTACAATCATCACAATCTATCAAATTCTAAATCAACAAACATAGGTAAGTATCATGTGGATTAAGTGGATTGGAATTATTGGTATTTTAATCGCTGTCAGCTTGGGAATTGCAACTATTTACGGCAAATATCGGTGGCAGTCAGATACTGATAAATTACGAGCAAAATTAATCAATGGACAACGGACAATTAAGCCCAAAATCTATGACCAAACAGAGATTGAAGGCTTGCCAGAACCCGTACAGCGATTTTTTTGGACAGTAATTAAGGACGGACAAGCGATCGCCTCTGCGGTCAAACTCTCTCAGCAGGGACTGTTCAATCTGAGTGAAACTGAAGATAAGTGGAGTCCGTTTACAGCCACTCAATTTGTGACGACTCAACGTCCGGGTTTTGATTGGGATGCACGCATCCAGATGGCACCAGGAGTTAATGCCTTTGTTCATGATACCTATTTGTTAGGAGAAGGCAGTTTACACGCATCATTACTCGGTCTTTTTACCGTTGCAAATATGCACGGTGCGCCTGAAAACAATCAAGGTGAATTATTGCGGTTCTTGGCTGAGACTCCTTGGTATCCGACTGCACTATTGCCCAGTCAAGGTGTGCGCTGGGAGGCGATTAATGACACCTCCGCCCGCGCTACTTTGACGGATGGTGCAACCACTGTCTCTGTCGTATTTCAGTTTAATGCTGAAGGTGCGATCGCCACTATGCGGGCTGAGGCTCGTTATCGCGACAAGCTAACTGCGATGCCTTGGTGCGGAAGATTTGGGGAATATTCAGTTCGCAATGGGATGCTGATTCCTTTAGAAGGCGAGGTGGGATGGGAATATCCAGAAGGCATTCGGCTCTATTTTAAAGGAAGAATTACAGAGATTGAGTATGAGTTTGCATCGTGAGGGATGGCAAATTTAAAACGGGTGCATCTGGTGCTTTTCAAATATATTCGTAGGGGCGGTGCGAACAGTCTCTGAAGGGGTTTGGCGTTAAGTTGACACCAATGACCACTGCCGTGTCCATACACCTGAAATTAGGGCTGTCAAAGCTATAGTAAAACCTTTAAACAAATCAGGTATAAAATCATGAATCCACAGTCCATATTTTGGAGCTTGTCCACGGAGCAGGTGCTTCAGCAGACGCACTCTACAGCCACAGGATTAAGCCGTGCTGATGCAAAACAACGCCTAAGCCAGTACGGCGCAAACAGCCTCAAACAAACACACAAATCGAGCGCATTCGTGCTGTTGCTCAATCAGTTCAAGAGTCCGATTATCGTGATTCTGATTTTCGCGGCAGTGCTCTCGATTTTTCTGAAAGATGCGCTAGATGCCATCATCATTTTGGCGATCGTCCTAATCAGCGGACTATTAGGATTTTGGCAAGAGCGAGGAGCATCTAACGCCGTCGAAAAACTATTAGCCTTAGTGCAAGTTAAAGCAACTGTGTTGAGGGATAATCAATCTCAAGAAATCCCCAATGAAGAAGTAGTTCCCGGCGATATTGTGGTGCTTTGTGCAGGTAAAAATATTCCCGGCGACTGTCTAGTTTTAGAGTCAAAAGATTTATCGGTGAATGAAGCAGCACTCACAGGAGAAACCTATCCGGTTGACAAATTTAATGGTGTATTGCCCGCTGAAACTGGACTAAATCAACGCACCAATTCCCTTTATATGGGAGCCAATGTGATTAGTGGAACGGGGAAAGCAGTAGTTGTTCATACTGGAAAAGAAACTGAATTCGGCAAAGTATCGGAACGCCTGAAACTGAGGCCTCCCGAAACAGAATTTGAACATGGGCTGAGCAAATTCGGCTACTTTTTGATGGAAGTAACGCTAGTTTTGGTCGCTCTAATTTTTGCAGCCAACGTCTACCTGCATCGCCCTGTGCTCGAATCTTTTATGTTTTCTCTGGCGTTGGCTGTGGGTTTGACCCCTCAATTGCTACCTGCGATCGTCAGTGTTAACCTGGCGCGCGGTGCCCAGACAATGGCGAAAAAGCGGGTGATTGTGAAGCGCTTACCCGCGATCGAGAATTTTGGCAGTATGAATGTGTTTTGCACCGATAAGACGGGTACGCTGACGGAAGGAGAGGTGAAAATTCACTCTGCGGTTGATGTGGAGGGGGAAAATAGCGATCGGGTTTTACTTTACGCTTATTTGAATGCCGCATCTGAGTCTGGTTATGTGAATCCGATCGACAAAGCGATTCGCGAATACAAAACCTTTGACATTTCTGGTTATCAAAAGCTCGATGAAGTTCCCTATGATTTCAACCGCAAACGTCTCAGCATTCTGTTCAAAAAAGACAGTACGCATTTAATTATTACTAAAGGCGCACTGAAAAATATTCTGGATGTTTGCTCAACCGTTGAAACTGCTGATGGGAAAACGATCGACATTGCAGATCAGCGCCAAAAACTCCACCAACAAGCGGAAGATTTGGGTAGTAAGGGATTTAGAACCTTGGGTGTGGCTTATCGGGATTGTGAGCAAGATTCCTTCACCAAAGATGATGAAACAAACATGACATTTCTGGGCTACCTTGCACTCTTCGATCCGCCAAAACCGGGCATCGCTGATACTCTAAAAGAGTTGCAATTACTGGGAATCACTCCGAAAATGATTACTGGAGATAGCAAGGCAGTTGCTATCAGTATTATTCAGCAGGTAGGACTGCCTGAATCAAAAGCTTTGACGGGATCTGAGCTAGAAAAAATCAGTGATGAAGCCTTGATGCACCTAGTACAAAATACCAATGTTTTCGCTGAGGTAGAACCAAATCAAAAAGAGCGGATTATCATCGCCCTTAAAAAAGCGGGGAATGTCGTGGGATATCTGGGAGATGGCATTAACGATGCTTCTGCGCTTCATGCCGCTGATGTTGGTATCTCAGTCGAGAGCGCAGTTGATGTGGCAAAGGAAGCCGCTGATATTGTGTTGATGGAAAAGGATTTGAATGTCCTGATCGAAGGTGTTAAGGAAGGACGGATTACATTTGCCAACACTTTAAAATATGTCTTTATGGCAACTAGCGCTAATTTTGGTAATATGTTTAGTATGGCGGGAATTTCTCTATTTCTACCCTTTTTGCCGCTCTTACCTAGTCAAATTTTGCTAACGAATTTATTAACTGATTTCCCAGAATTGACGATCGCCACCGATCGCGTAGACAAGGAGTTAGTCAATAAACCGCGCCGGATGGATATCAAGTTTATCCGCAACTTCATGATTGTGTTTGGTTTGCTGAGCTCAATCTTTGATTACCTGACATTTGGGGCGCTGCTGTTGCTGCTACACGCTCAACCACAACAGTTTAGAACAGGCTGGTTTTTGGAGTCTGTCATCTCTGCTTCGATGGTTGTGCTGGTCGTTCGTACTCGAAAATCTATTTTCGACAGTAAACCGGGAAAATACTTGTTGATGGCGACGCTGGCTACCGTAGGAGTGACAATCATCATTCCCTGGACACCTCTAGGAACGCTGCTGGGATTTCAACCGTTGTCGTTGAGTTTTGTGCTGGTGCTGGGTGCGATCGTCCTATTCTACGTTACGGTGGTCGAGAATGTGAAACGAGTGTTTTATCAACGAGTGAAATTTTAGTCGTTAAGGCGCAACACTTAGGAATAAAAAATCAATAACTTGATGAATCGTCAGATATAATTAAAAATAGGGATAGCTTACTTATTTGACCAAAACAGAGTTCAAATTGCAACTTTTTGTAGCGAAATGTGGTATATGTTTTTAGACAAAAATTAGGTTTAAATTAGGAAGTGCGATCGCTCATAACTCAGTAATGACCCAAGAATGGCAAAATACTTTGATTCAATCGCGTAAGGGCGATCGTACTTTCAACAGTTCTGAATACAGAAACCCAGTTGCTTAAAATAATACAATACGCTTGGGTTAAGACAGAGTCCCCTAAGCCGTTACATAAATCCTACCCAAAGTTACTCAAGATTGGACAATATTGGACTTTGAGCTTCGTTTACTTCCTGCTTCATCCTGGTAGTGTCGGCACTCAC
>NZ_JAEQCE010000075.1:0-44468 GCF_020738665.1 Microcoleus sp. PH2017_08_TRC_O_A | reverse complement strand
CGTTCTTTTTCGCTATGAGTGCTGACTTTTGAATCCTTTGGAGTTGGCTTTGATGTCTGGTTTTCCTTGTTCTCCCTTCAATCGGTTGTTTTCATCTTTCAACCGTTGATTCTCTGACTCCAAGTCTTTGACTTTTAATTGTAATTGCTCTATTAGGTTCAGTAAGAGCTCTACTGTCTGACGCATTGATTGGTCTGCAATACCTGAGGGGTCGATGGTTTGCAGTATATTGGAGGATGACTTGTCTTGTGAAATAGTCTTTGGCGTCATGTGTCCTATTTTATAACACTTTGTGCACTCTGCTTACTTTTTTTCCTCTGCTACCCCGAATTATTGAGCGGATACTTTTTGTGGTTGTAATTTATTCATCTTTTTGTGACAATCAAGTATTGCATATAATTATATCATAACCTTGATAATGATTTAGGATTGCTATATCTCTTTGCCAGATGAGTTAGTGCGTTACATTGACCAGCGTGTAGAAATCGCAGTCGGCTAGTTGAGGTTTTATTGCAAGCATGGCGCAAACAACAAGAACAACAGGCAATGGTAGAAGCCTGTTTATTGCTGGATGAACTGAGCGATGAATTAACCGATGAGGATGAAGCATGGCAGCAAGCAGCGATTACCGACTGGGAAGCATCTGCTGGCTGGTGACTTTACTTTATACCCAGATCCCCGAATTCTTAAAGAAGTCGAGGATCTATCCCGTAGGAATTTTCTTATAGGTTGTTTTTGTTTTTATAGCGTTGACTGAATCTTGTTTCATTTCTATAAATCTCTTTTCGGCGAGTTCTTCGACCTGGGGAGTGTAGTCTTTTCTAGAAAATACAGGACTGATGAGTGTAGGATAGGCTTTGATCCCCACAGATTGTATTTGAGGATTTTCGATCATTTCTGAAGCTTGTTGTATCAGAAGATCGAAAGCCAGCTTATAACTATAAGCTTTTACCTCCGACAAAGATTGAAATTCAAAGGGATTTTGTATTCTGACAGCCCGAATAATAGGGCCAGTATCTACGCCTTCATCTACATAATGAACAGACGCTCCAGCAACTCGTTTAAATTCTTCAATATCACCACGAGATGCCATATTTTCGACAGCAAACATACCCCTTGCATAAGGAAGAACAGCAGAATGAGCATTAATAATGTTACCTTCTGTCAATTCAATCCACCAAGGACTAAGAATCTTATCCAAAAACACAAACATACAAATCTTACCTTCATTTTTACATTCTATTTGTAGCCACTCCTTCACTTTTTCACTATTTATAGTTTTACCTAAAAAGATACTTTTTTGAAATGAGTTTTGTGCCAATGCAGGTATTCCAAATAATCTTATCATAGCTTCTTCCGTCTTACTAAGTCCACCATATAATGTTTGGATTTCCTGTAGAGAATCACTTGTTAAAAGTTTTTCCTTCTGATGTAATTGATGAAATCGCTCTTTACTCTGGTGTGAAGCATCATTTTTATCATCTCGTATGAGAATACCTCTAAAAAATGGGTTTCCTTGGAATTTGGTGTACCATTGTGACACTAAATAAGTTGGATGAAAGCTATTTTCAGTCATTAAGAAAAAATTACAAGGCTGATTGTTTGTTTTCACGGTTAGTATGAACCTCTATTGATTTAAATTACAGTTTAGTTAACGGCTGCAAGCTGATAATTTTTCTTGATATATAGACATATCAAAAAACTGATTGTTTCTCCCTCCGATCGACGATATTTCTAGTTGATTTTTATAATGTTTTGCTGGGATTTTTGGGACGTAGCGACAACATCAACACTGTACTAACAATACATAGTCCACCGATACCTTCAAAAAGACTCAGTGGTAAGCGAAGCCAAATAACTGATGCAGCTACAGCCGACAAAGGCTCTGCACTGGCTAATAAACTGGCTTCTGTAGGTGTAATGTATCGAAGACTGTCTATATAGAGATAAAAAGCGATTGCTGTGCCAAATACAATCACAAAACTTACTAACAAACCAGTAATTACAGACCAATGTTGACCTTGAATTTGCCAAGGAGAAGCGATCGGGCATAATGCAATACCTCCTATAATCATGCCCCACCCAATGATTACTTCAGAACCCCAACGTTGTAGCAAACCTGATGGATATAATGTGTAAAATGCAAGTGCAATTGCAGAACTTAATCCCCATGCTATTGATGTGCTGGAGACAGACAACTGGTGAACAGATCCATTTGTTACGAGAAGAAATGTACCTAACAGGGCAAATCCTAGGGCTATAAACTCTTGATAATTCGGAATTCGATTGTACTTTATTGCTAAGTAAACCATAATAAATAATGGAGCCTGATATTGCAATAAGGTTGCTGTAGCAGCATTACCGGTTTGAATTGCCACGAAATAGGTATACTGTACTCCCAACATACCAATAATTCCAAAAATCACTAATCGAATCCGATCTTTGGGATCGTGCCACACAGCAAAAACTTGATGGAAATTCTTTCGGAAACATCCAGTTATTAATAACAATATTCCTGAGATTAGCAGGCGCATTGTTACCAGCCAACCAGGAGTAAATCCCTCATCTTGAAAAAGCCTTTGTGCCACCGTACCAGAAAGTCCCCATAAGGTGGCCCCCACCAGCACCATAATAAGTCCCTTATAACGTAATAACTTAATCTTTTTTGAGTCAGATGTGAGCATAGTTGTTAATCATTCCTTCAAGCAATACAAATTTTTTGTAGTTTTTTTGTTCAGATACTTAACATTCTTATCTTCCATAATACTTGTGGAATGTCATTTTGAGATGAGGGGTACCCCCCCCCCATCCCAGAAGCAATAACATCATGATATTATTGATAGAGAAAGCTCGAAAGTATGTAAAACAAAAACATCACATAAACTGTTTCTTCTCCATCCAAGACTTTTAAGAAATTTATGAATTTTTACGATGCACCAGATACGGAAACACCCTTAATTTTGTCTGAGAATTTCAAATCATCTTGCTCAGGTTTGATGATATCTCCATTGATTGCTGAAAACTGTTTGGAACTGGTTCTCGACAAAGTTTTTTGTAAATTAAACAATTTTTTGTCTTTGAAAGCAGATATATTTTTGAAGGTTGAAGGATTTAATCCAGCAGGGTCTATCAAAATAAAACCTGCTATACGTATGATAGAGGCTCTCGAAGAAAAAGGAGAGATATCACCGGATCGTACCCATATTATCGAATCTTCGTCTGGTAACTTAGGAGTGGCGGCTAGCCTAGCTTGTTCGACTAAAGGATATCGCTTTACCTGTATCAGCGATCCAAACATTTCGTCTAGGAATGAGAAATATATAAAATTGTTCGGAGCCGAGCTTGTAATTGTTAAAGATAGAGATAAAAATGGAGGATTTTTAAATAGCAGAATTGATTTAATTAAGCGATTGCTTAAAGAAAATAAAAATTTATTTTGGCTGAATCAATATGCGAACTGCGAGAACAAAAATGCACATTATCTGAGTACAGCACATTCAATTTTTGAAAGCTTTTCAGAGGTTGATTACTTATTTATTGGTGCAGGTACTACAGGTACATTAATGGGATGTGCTGAATACATTAGAGATCGCAAGCTAAAAACAAAAGTTATTGCAGTTGATACCTTTGGCTCGGTTACTTTCGATTTACCTTCTAGTAAAAGATATATTCCAGGACTAGGTACAAGTCGAAAACCAGAATTGGTAGATAAAAGTCTAATTGATGATATTGTAGTAGTTAAAGAAGAGGACACGATAAAAATGTGTCGATATTTACTACGCGAAAAAACATTTTTAGTCGGAGGTTCGACTGGAACAGTTTTGGCAGGCATCAAAGCTTATGCACATAAACTGGATGCAGCGAAAAGTATAGTAGCAATAAGTCCTGATTTAGGAGAGAGCTACCTAGATACAATTTATGACGATCGGTGGGTTTCGGAACGCTTTCCTCATTGCCTTAACGCAATATAAAGACCAATAAAAATTAATTCCATGAAAACAAACACCATAGAGCAAAATTTTACAGTTATTTCTGGTTCAGTAGTTAATGAAATACTCCAAACTAACTATGCGAATGTAATTGATTTAGTTCAAAAAGCATATCTTACTCATGGAGACAAAAACACCATAAACCCAGATAGTTATTTTTTGAAATATCCAGAAAAGCCAGAAGCGAGAATCATTGCTTTACCTGCACATTTGGGAGGAGAATTCAATATTTCAGGGATAAAATGGATTGCCAGTTTTCCCAAAAATATCGCCCATGGAATCCCTCGTGCATCTGCGGTGATTATTCTCAATGATTATGAAACTGGATATCCAATAGCCTGTCTTGAAGGCTCGATTATAAGTGCTTCTAGAACCGCCGCTTCAGCAGTTTTAGCAGCCCAAAATCTTATCAAACCAAAAACAGTCAAAAGATTGGGGATTGTTGGATGCGGACTAATTGCTCGTTATGTCTTGAAATTTTTGCTAAATACTGGTTGGACAATATCTGCACTAGATTTGTTTGACTTAGCTGATGAGTACAGTATGGCGATGAAAGAGTATGCTCAAGAGAGAGGAATCAAGGAAGTTCAAATCTCATCGACCAAAGAAAACCTGATTTCATCTTGTGATTTGATTAGTTTTACTACAACGGCTGATGCACCATATATTGACGATATTAGTGTCTTTTCCCACAATCCAATTATTTTGCATTTATCTTTGCGAGATTTATCATCAAAAATTATTCTTGAGTCAAACAACATTGTCGATGATGTAGATCACTGTTTAAAATCTGCAACATCTTTGCATCTTACCGAGCAAGAAGTTGGAAACCGAGATTTTGTTACAGGAACTATCGATCAACTTATTCAAGGAAAACTCACTTTAGACATACACAAGCCAACCGTATATTCGCCATTTGGTATGGGAATCCTTGATCTTGCTGTTGCTTATTATGTATATCAAAGGGCAGTCTTGGAAAAAATAACTGTTTCCATTCCAGATTTTTTTTACGAACCCACACGAATATAGATAACATATCGATTGCTATGATCGATCGACTGCTGAGAGTTGATTGACTGTTGTGGGTCGATCGCACAGGAGCGATCGGAACCTCCATAACCCATTAAATTAGAGCTGTGTGACTTTTTTGAGTTCAATATTTTCCACTCCGTTTAAGTCATTTATTAGCTAGAACTATCAAGATAGGACTAAAGTCCTCACTACAAACTTTTTGGGGGGAGTTTTTAACAATCTCCCCCCTTCTCCTTCAGCTCTAAAAATCTCTCAATTGAGCAGTTGTCACAGCAACTTCCTTAACCTGGGAACCCCGGCGCACCTTCAGTTTCAAAATTTGACCAATTTGGCTATTTTCCACCAAATTTTGCAACTGTTCGGGTTGAGTCACTTTCTGGCCCTCAATTTGAACGATCGCATCTCCTTTCCGAATCCCGGCTTTCTCAGCAGGCGTATTGGGTACAACTCGCATCACCAATACCCCTGTAACTTCGGGCACAATCAAAGGAGCATTGGGGTCAGAATTATTCTCTCTGGCCATTTCCGGAGTCAAAGCAATCATCTGAATCCCCAAAAACGGATGGCTGACTTGTTCTCCCTTGGCTAACTGGGCGTAGATGGCTTTCGCTTTGTCGATCGGAATCGCAAACCCAATACCCATTGCATCCGCCCGAATCGCCGTGTTGATGCCAATCACTTCTCCTCTGCTGTTCAACAGCGGCCCGCCGGAATTGCCGGGATTGATGGCGGCGTCGGTTTGAATGAAATCGAGGCGCTTGTCGGGAATGCCGACGGCTGCGCTCGATCGCTTCAAAGTGCTAATAATGCCTAAAGTGACGGTATTGTCAAATCCGAGGGGGTTGCCCACGGCGATCGCCCAATCACCGACTTTCACCGCATCGGAATCTCCCAGTGCTGCCACGGGCAAGTTAACACCTTTGGTATTAATTTTGACAACAGCCAAATCTGTTACTTCGTCAGTACCTTGGACTTCTCCTGGAAATGTCCGGCCGTCATTTAAGGTGACAGTTACTCGATCGGCTTTGTCAACCACGTGAGCATTGGTTAACACAATCCCGTTTTTGTCAATGATGAAGCCAGAACCTTGACCCCGCAAGTGTTCTTGTCTGGGCGTCATGCTCCGCAAATCTTCTCCCAAAAATCTGCGGAAGAAGGGGTCTTCCATTAAGGGGTCGAGGTTGCGGCTGACAGTGCGCTCGGTATCAATCCGGACAACAGCAGGCCCGACTCGATCGACTGCCGCCGTCACAAAACTGCTGGTATCTGCCGCCACAGCCACCGGGAGTTCCGGGCTCCGCAGCGCTAGCATTTGCGGATTTGGGAGAGTTGCTGGGGAACTCCAATGTACTTGCTGCACGGCTTTTTTGGGCTGTTCCTGCCAGTTGGGCGGATTTTTGCCGTCTGCGGCAGAAGCGGGTGCAGCATTGATGAAGAGAGCGCTCAGGGCGATCGTCATTGCTAAAATGAGTCCGAACCAGCGATCGGTGCGGGGTGCGGAGCCAAAAAACTTAAATAGTCGCATAGCGTCAATCTTTGTTAGTCTGGGTTATTCTGGTAAAGGCGTGCGATCGAGCGGAGTCAATAATCGCCCGCTATGAAGATCCTAAATATATTTAGCTGAAACAGCATTCATCCCCGCGCTCTACCTGTACAATCCGTGAGCGACGGGATGAATGCGCGATCGTCCGCCGATTGCACCCGCGCACAAGGCGCTCTCGTCACAGCCAGCGGGAGATGCGCGGGTGTATGAGCAGGCGAACAAAATCCCTTGATTGGTCTGTATCTGTGTTATCATATGTAAGCATTTTGTGATAAAAGCATCGTGTTAAAAGCAGTCAAAGTCAGAATCTATCCTACCCAAGAACAGCAGAGTCATTTGGCAGGGGCTTTTGGCTGTGTTCGATGGGTGTGGAATCAATCTCTGGCTACCATGTCCCAAACCTATAAGGAGACTGGGAAAGGTATATCGGCTTTGATGATGAAGAAACAGATTCCAGTATGGAAGACTGAGCATGAATGGCTCAAAGAGTGTTATTCGCAATGCCTCCAGTCCTCTGTACTTAATCTGTCCCAAGCTTTTATCAATTTCTTTGATGGCCGAACAGGATATCCGACCTTCAAGAAACGTCAAGGTAGACAATCAATGCAGTACCCTCAGAACGTTAAAATTCTGAGCGATACTGAGATTAAATTCCCTGGTAATCTTGGAGTGGTTGAGGCTAAAATTCATCGCGCTCTTGTTGGTAAATTAAGGACTGTGACGGTATCTAGAATGCCTGATGGTCGTTATTACGCCTCCCTACTGATGGATGATGGTATAGAAAACCCAGTCGCTAATGAAGATGGTAGAGCCATTGGTATTGACCTCGGTTTACTAGACTTTGTAGTTACATCTAATGGCTCGAAATACCAGAACCCTCGACATTTGAAGAAGCACGAACGTAACCTCAAACGCAAACAGCGTAAGTTATCCAGAAAAAAGGATCGAACTACCAACAGACGACGAAAGGCTTCAGGTGCTGTAGCCAAAGTCCACGGAAAAATAGCTAGAGTGCGTGAAGATTTCCGACACAAACTATCCCGTAAGATAGTTAACGAAAACCAAGTGATTGTGGTCGAGAATCTGGCAGTAAAGAACATGGTCAAAAATCACAATCTTGCCTTATCTATCAGTGATGCTGGCTGGGGAATATTCTGCACCATGCTTAAATATAAGGCAGAAGCAGAAGGCAAAGTCTATCTAGAAGTAGGTCGATTTTTTCCATCATCTCATCTGTGTTCTAATACTTTACTGTCGCTGCCAAAAATGGATCTATCTGTGCGTGAATTTGACTGTGCCCACTGTGGCAATCGACACGACAGAGACATTAACGCGGCAATCAATATTAAAAATGAAGGCTTACGGTTATTGACGTTGGGAACCAGCGTTACTGCCAAGGGAGGCAATGTAAGACCAAAACGATATGGGCAAAAATCCACTGTCGCCGAGGCTGTTGCCCTTGAACTTGGAAGCCCACACTCTACCCGCTTCGGGTAGAGTGTTGGGTCGTTCACACAGCTACAATACACGAGTCTGGAGCCAGCACAAACTCAACATATTCTCAATTCTAACGTGAAAAATTTCCCTAGTAATACCAGTTTCAAAAAAAGAATTAAACTGTAGTCCAGCGTTCTAAACCACTACGGAACAACTTATTCCCAAATCCCCAATCTCAAATCTCAAATCTCAAATCTCAAATCTCAAATGGCACAACCCTGATGATTATATCTGACACTTCTACTGACAAATCCGTACCCTCAAATTCCCACCACCACCATCACGACAATCAATCAGTCCACCCTCACCATCACGATGAAGAATCGATGCGACGGCTGGTTAATCGCTTATCTCGGATTGAGGGACACGTCCGGGGCATCAAAACCATGGTACAAGAAAACCGTCCCTGTCCCGAAGTTCTCGTGCAAGTTGCAGCAGTTCGAGGCGCGCTCGATCGCGTAGCAAGAATCATTCTTGACGAACATTTAACTCAGTGCATTGCCAGAGCCGCGAAAGAAGGCAATATCGATACCGAAATAGAAGAGTTGAAAGCTGCTTTGGATCGGTTTTTGCCTTAGTCGCTGCCATTTTTTTACATATACCAGCCCCGCCAGATGGTTAGGAAGTTCTGGCGTGCGCTTTCTTCATCCGATTAATTGCAAATAAAAGTCTCTCGCGACGATCGCTAAAGGCTGCCTTCTTCCTTCTTTTTCTCCTGAGGTAAGCCGTTATTGATGACTGATGACTGATGGTTGGGAAGTTCTGGCGCGCGATCGCTTTACTCATGCGATCAACTGCAAAGAAAAGTCTCTCGCGACGATAACTAAAGGCTGGCTTCTTCCTTCTTTTTATCCTGAAGCAAGCCGTTATTGATGACTGATGACTGATGACTGATGACTAATGACTTCTTCATTCTTCTATAACAAAACCTGCAAATTAGACACAACTTGCAAGTTATGAATTCGGGCGCATTGCTTAAGCATCTTTCACCAACCAGGGAAAACCATCAAATATTTTCCCCCTCAACCCAATCGGCACAACAGATAATTTATACGATCGGCAGTTGGTGAGAGCGATCTTAGTTCAAAAAGAAGTAGTGAGTTTTTAGTGACAACCAAAGTCATCAACAGCTTTAAACTCTGAGTATCAACAATTGGACGGTGATTAACCAGACTTGGGATGAACTGTCTATCTAAACTTTCGTCAACTTGCCTTTGAGCTGGTATCTGACTGTTGCGTAAACGGCCTTATAGGAAGCTTCTATGCTGTATTCCTGCTGCAACCACTCTTGAATTTCTCCATAGCTTTTAAAGCCTTTTTGGGGATCGCTGAGGCGCATTGCCAAACTAGCGCGGGCCAGAGGAGGAATCGCCGGCTTCCTGCCACCGCTGTGCTTGGTTTCCAGGAGTCCTTCAAGTCCATCAGATCTGTACTTTCTCAGCCACCGCTGCACAGTAATGCGGTTTACGCCGATCGTCATTGCCAATTCTTTAACTGTCTTAACGTGACAAATTTTGAACAGGTAAAGTGCTTGAATTTTTTGAAAGCCGCTTGCCGTTTTTTGTTCGGTTAACAGGCTTTTTAGTTCTTCTGTGGTCTCTGTGATGCTAAGTTTACATACTCCAGCCATATCAATTACCTCACGAGGATTCGCACTATACAATTGTTTTTTTTGACTGGGGAGAAAAATCTTCTCCCCTCCTAAATGCTCGCCTTTTGCTTGCCAAGAAAGGAATAGACAAGCTATCTCAATTAAACTTTTTCATGCCTGGACTTACTCAGATGCTCAGAAGCTTGTTTTTTTTTACCTGGAGCAAGGGCTGGAACGCGTCTTTTGGTGAAAGACCCGGTTTATGAGTCAGTTTGGTATTGGATGGCACAAGCATCATTGCTAATACTGATATCAGTTAACTGATCGACCGCAACATTAGCTGCAATAGTTGACTTTTAAGGAATACCATTTATTCTCTTTTTGTTAAACATATATCATGGTTTTTCTGGTGTTTTTTGGTAATTTTTGCGAATGTCTTGGCGATTTATAGCTAGCATATAACCTTGGTCTGTACGCTAGCTAGAAGCACATTTAGACACAGATTATCCTGCTCCCAGAAGTGTATTTCTGGCTTTCCCTTTGTGAGAAATCCTGAGACATTAGCACTCTGATGGGCCGAAGCGGATCGCGCCGAGTGACGGTGCAACCAACTTTCACGGCACGCGGGCAGGCCTCTGTGAAATTACTTGCTCGATCGCCAGTTGAGTAAAACACGTCTACCGTGGGATTGTCAAATTTTCAACATCACAGTACCACTATCGGCTATTTTCGCCTGCCTGTCGTGATCGAAAACGTTGCTTCTATGTGATACTACTAACATTAATTAGTGATCGTTATCACACAAATACTCAGTAACCTCAACTAGCCATAAAAAGTTATGGCCTCGATCGCACTTTCCAGCGAGAATTCTTTGATTTAGTTAGGAAGTACGATAACATTGACATTTTTGTTAAACATTTTTACCCAGGTGAACAAGCATCCTGTTTTGTCCTTCAACCTCCCCAAACGGTCTAGGGCAGTCTTGTACTGGGCGTGAATCTTTTAGCATCTCAAGTCTAAAATGGCAGAAGATCCGGTGCAAGCAGCTTGCGGAGAGTATTGTTCATTTAAAAGGTGTAGAGAAGCCAAAATGAACGTTGACGAATTGCTCAAGCTATACGGAATAGGAGAAAGAAATTTTAGTGGGGTCTACCTGCACGAAGTCTACCTCTACGAAGCAGAATTGATTGGAGTCAATCTGTCTGAAGCCGACTTGATTGGCTCCAATCTCAGCAAAGCCAAACTCAGCAGAGTCAACTTTGGCAAAGCCAATTTGTGCCAGATCAATTTGAGCAGAGCCGACTTAGCTGGAGCCGACTTCACCGAAGCACTTTTAGCTGAAGCTAACCTGTATCGAGCTGAGTTGATGGGAGCAAATCTTAGCAAAGCAGACTTAAGTGGAGCTTCCCTGATCCAAGCAAGTTTAATCGGAGCCAACATATCTCGGGCAACACTCTCTCGTACAGACTTGCACGGAGTAAACCTTTACGGAGTAAACTTGCGAAGGGCCGTTCTCACAGAAGCAGATTTAATTGGAGCCAACTTAACTAAAGTAGACCTCAGCGGAGCCGACTTAATGGGAGCGAGCCTAATTAGGGCAGATTTGACTGAAGCAATTTTAAGTGCCTCAGACTTAAGCGGGGCAAACCTGTTGGGAGCAAACCTGACAAAAGTTAACCTGAGCGGAGTATATCTTAAGGGTGCGACGATGCCTGACGGTACGATTCACGATTGATTAATTTACGTCTTAAATGTTATGGTTGGCGAGAACCAATACTAAGGGTAACATTTTTTTTGTTACCCTAATTTATTGATAGCAAAACGTTTATTTGAAACTCTGGTGAGACCTTCAACAGTTGACAGTTGACAGTTGACAGTTGACAGTTGACAGTTGACAGTTGACAGTTGACAGTTTGAGAGCGACCTCTACCTAGAAGGAAGAGGATTGGAGTAATGAATAGTCTGATTTTCATTTCTCCCTCAAAGGGTTGGGGCTTTCAACCAATTCTTTCTGGTGAATTTCAATGTATCAGTCCTGGACGGATTAAGGGCAAAGAAACCGGGTTTTTCACCTAATCTGTGGACTACAACGAAAGATTTTCCTAAAAAACCCGGTTTCTGACCACTCGTGCGTCAGCCCTATGTATGATGTCTGGGATAGATAGCTGAGAATCTGGCAATATTTAGCAATGTCTGCGATCTAGATTTTCAATTGCTGCGATAAAAGCTATTTTAGATTTATTAATTGGGATTTTGGATGCTTAAGATGAAACTCAGAATCATGGCTGCTGCAACGCTGCTGAGCGCGATCGCCCCTCTAGCCCCTGCACAGGCCGAGAACATTCAACACACGCAACAATTACTAGCCACCCGACAGTGCCCAAACTGCGACCTCAGCAGCGCTGGTCTGGTTTTAGCCAACTTAACAGGAGCAAATCTCAAAGGCGCTGACTTGAGATTGGCTAACCTCAGCCGAGCCAACCTCACTGGGGCAGATCTCAGCGGGGCAAACCTCAGCGGCACCAGTTTGTTTGGCGTCAACCTGACGGGAGCAAACCTGACGGGGGCAAACCTCAGCGGTGCTGACTTGAGAAGCGCCTATCTCAGCAACGCCAATTTAACTGACGCCAATTTAACTAACGCCCAACTGCTGGGTGCTAGAGGAATGCCAACTAATATTGGTACCGCAGAAGACTTCTACCGATTGGGAGTGCTGGAAGCTCAAGCGGGAAACTACAGAAACGCCATTGACTATTACAATCAAGCCCTGAATCTGAAATCGGATATAGCTGCGGTTTATTTTGCGCGCAGTATGTCTCGCGCTGACTTGGGAGACTTCGCCGGCGCGGCTCAAGATGTTGCAAGAGCAAACCAACTCTTTACCACTCAAGGAAATCCCCAAGGTCAGGAATTGTCAAAGCAGCTAGCAGAAGCAATTGTGGCCCGCCAAAAGCCAACGGAGCCGCGCACTGGGGGCGGCAGCTTTATGAGTATTCTGGAGTCGCTCACTTCTCTTCTGCTGAATTTTCTATAGTTGTTAGTAAGTTAACTGTTAACTGTTAACTTACTAATTCAGAGGAATCTCGATCCAGAACTCTGTACCCTGACCGGGTACAGAAACACACTTGAGTACCCCTTGGTGTTTCTCAACTACAATTTGATAACTGATAGACAGTCCTAAACCCGTCCCCCGACCGACGGGTTTAGTAGTAAAAAAGGGATTAAAAATGTGAGAAATTAACTCTTTGGGGATGCCGTGACCGTTGTCTGCAATGCAAATTCCTACTGTTTTTTCATCAATTAATTCGGTGCGAATCCGAATGCAAGGGGATGGTGAATCAGGTATCAAACACTCGGTATTGACCTTTATATCTACTGTCCCGACATCCAGTTGTTGCGAACTCAAATATGTCACGGCTGTACTTGCCCCTAGGGAGTTAACATTCACAACTCGATCTATTTGTCCCATTTCTATGGCGTCAATGGCATTGCCGATCAGATTCATAAATACCTGATTGAGCGAGCTGGCATAGCATTCAATTAAGGGCAAATTGCCGTATTCTTTAATGATTTCTACGGTGGCGCGATCCGACTGGGCTTTGATCCGGTGCTGCAAAATCAACAGGGTACTGTCGATGCCTTCGTGAATGTCAACGCCTTTCTTTTGAGCTTGATCGAGCCGGGAAAAATTGCGTAAAGATACAACTAACTGGCGGATGCGCTCAACTCCTACTTTCATAGAACCCAAAATTTTTGGCAAATCTGTGGCAAGAAATTCGATGTCGATTGCTTCGGCACACTCGCTAATTTCTGGGTTGGGATTGGGATAGTGCTGGCGGTAGAGATCCACCAAGCAGAGCAAATCTTTGCTGTATTCGCTGGCGTGGGAGAGATTGCCGTAGATAAAGTTAACGGGGTTATTGATTTCGTGGGCGACGCCGGCCACCAGTTGTCCGAGACTGGACATTTTCTCGGTTTGAATCAGTTGGGCTTGGGTATTGTTCAGTTCAGTGACGGTTTTAGCTAGTTGTTCGGCTTTTGTTCGATCGGCTGCTGCTGCATTCAGACTTTCTTGATAAAGTTCTGCTTGATGAATGGCGATCGCAGCTTGAGAGGCCAAATTTTGCAGTAACTCTTGTTCTGCGGTTGGCCAAACCCTCGGCCCAGAACACTCGTGGGCAATCAGCAACCCCCAACATTCGGCATCTTTGCCGATCATCGGCACAATTAAACTTGCCCTCACCTGCAAGTTTTCCAAAAATTCGCGGTGACAGGGCGTTAAATCCTCAGTATAAATATCATTAATTGCTCGCATCCGTCCCGATCGATAAAAGCAGTCTGAGTCTTCGGGAAAGCATTCATGTGGAGATTTGATACCTAAAATTGACTGCCAGTGGCCGCGAACAGCTTCAACAACTACCTCGCCGTGTTCGCAGGCACCAAATTGGAAAATTACCGTGCGATCGGTATTTAACAAAACTCTCACTTCCCGCACAATAGTTTGCAGTATGGTCTTTAAATCCAAGGTGCTGCGAATTTGGTCTCTGACTCGCGTCAATACTTGGGCAAACTCTAAGGATTTTTGCAATTGGGCGGTACGCTCTTGAACTTGGCGCTCTAAGTTGGCATTCAGGGCTTGCACTTCTTTATGAAGAAGGTACTGCCCAATTGCCGAACAAAATTGGCTGCCGATCGTTAAAGCTTGCTCGATCTCCTCCCATTTCCACTCGGGCGACTGACCTTTTTTGATTTCTCGCCAGACTTCAAAGGATTGTCTGGGAAGGATTTGTGCAACACTGCTGTCAAAGCGCCCCGCCCACATTTTTTCGGTATCAATTTCATTGCGAAAAACGGTCAAACAGCCAACTACTTGTTGTTGGTAGTGGAGGGGAATTACCAGCAAACCCCGAATTTGAGTTCCTTGGAAAGCTGGAACTAACACTCTAAATAGAGATTCTTTGTATAAGTCTGTAATTATCCAAGCCCAGAATTGGGAATTGGGAATTGGGAATTTGGGAAAATCGGGGGTATTTTTCAATCCTGTGGTTAGCCATTGTTGCCAGAGGGGATGAGCTTCGATCGCGCTGACTGTTTCCCAATGGGGAAGTGTCGGTTGAGTCCCTGTGACGAACAGTTCAAAGGTAGCATCGATCGCAGTAGGGGCAATGGGAAATCTTCGATCGATCTGGGGAACCGGTAACTGTTCGCTGTTGATTTTCCGGGGGTTGAGATAGAGTCGGCCGCCACTCCCCCCCAAAGCAGTGACAGTGGCTTCTAAAGCCTGTTGTAGTTGAATGTCGATCTGACCGTACAACAGGGCTGCGACGCGACTGACGGTGGCTTCCCGAGATGCTTGAGAGCGGGTTTTTTGGAGCAGGAGCGAGTGGCCGATGGCGATCGACAATTGATCTGCTACGAGCTGAACTACTTCTAAATCTGTGGATGAAATATTGCGGGGGGAGGAGTGGTGAGCCACTAACAGTCCCCACAGTTCGATGTGAGTTTGGCGATCGCTTCCAGGCTCGCATCTACTTACGCAGGCGGGGGCCTCGCAGATCTCTGTTTTGTTCTGTTGCGACACACTCCTGTGGTGCAAAATTGGCACGACTAAGGAAGATTGGACTCCCATTGCCATCAAGTAAGCTTTGTGGCAAGGATCGAGCGAGCGATAGTGGATTTCTTCATTTACTAAAGGTTGACCGGTATCCGCAGCATCAACGGGACTGAGGGCGATCGTCTCGGAGTTAACATCTACTATTGTCCGCTGGCGCATACGGACATACATCTCCCGCGCGCTGGGAGGAATGTCGTCTACTGGAAAATGGAGACCTTTCAAGGAAGGGAGATATATATTATTAATTGATTCGGCAACAACTTCTCCGCAGCCGTCGGCACTAAACCTGTAGATCATAATGCGATCTGTTTTCAGAAAAGACCGCACTTCTGCTACTGTACTGGTTAAAATATCTTCTAATTCTAGAGATTGGCGGATGCGTTCTGTGATTCGCCTTACCAAAACTTCTTTGTCTAGTTTATGATGTAATTCTTGCGTATTTTCTGTGATTTGCATAAATCTCCTTTGGCAATTATGGAATGATAATAAGAAGTTTTGATCTACATTCGCGATCGAACTCAACTTTACGAGCCTGAGTTTTTGACTAAACCGAGCTTTACTATTAATCCGTGGCGTACTGCTTAGTGACGACCGTGTATCCCCTGTGGCACCCTGAAGAACAAAAATCGGCGATCGCCTGTGGTGTATTCCTTGCCTTCTACAGACAGGGCGACTTAACCAAATGATAATTATTATTTTAATCCTCTTATCAATTTCTTGCAATCTTGAATTCTCAGTCTCAGAATTATTTATTTTTAGGATAAGTTGACATTAGTTTGTATAACTTCATATAATGATAGATTAATGTGAGTTTTGATCTGGCCCCGGGCGCTGACTAATTTCGCTTCGCACGCTCATCAGAATTTTACCCAAATGATTTTGGCCCGTTCCCTCGCAGCCGCACCCCCAGTAGTAATCTGTTGGCGAATCCTCCACAATCACTCGATCCCCTGTGGCGAGGAGAATAGCTTGAATGTCTGAATGAGTGAGAAACTTAGTTAAAACTGCCTCGCGCATAATGGGAATTTTTACCGCTTCCCAATCAGGGCGCATTTGGTGGTTTGGATCGCGGCCTAATTTGGCGGCTTCCTGAGGAGTTGGTACGGATTGAATTGCGGCCACTAATCTTTCATCAGCGCTACCGACAAATTTTTGGGCTTGATAGTAATGTTCCACAGTCAACCAATCTTGACCGTACAAGCAAATGTCGTGTAGTGAAAAATTGGAAAAGCAGCCGTAAGGATCCTCTACTTTATAAAAATAAATTATCATAATGATATTAGATATTAGATATTAAATTTTACATTTTCAATTTTACAGTATTGACGAAGGGAGCATCTAATTTTGATAAAAAGCATTTTTTATACCATTTATCGAAGAGTGTGCAACACTCTTCGACCCCCCCTAGCCCCCCCATGAATCAGGGGGGGAACAATAATACTGTTATTTCGTTGAAAATTGGTATTATTTGAGTGTTGTCCCGCTCGCACTCAAATAAAAAGCTGAGATACTCGCTTGACGAATTGCACTTGTGCATTTAAATTGTATATTTCGATCGTCATCAAAAATCGTTAATTCGTTTCTTTATATCGCCTTCTATGCCTCTCAATCGCCAGAGAAATCGATCTGGCGCAGCAGCTTCTCTGATGATGTGCGGTGCGCGCCCTAGGAGTACAAGTCAAAGAACTCAGTTGTTATTGTCTGACGCGGTTGCAAGTGGGGATTTCATGAAAAAATTATGATTCCGATGCTGAGGCAACGGAAACGATGTAATTTCTATTGTAATTAACGATCGAGAATTGGGAATGAGGAATCGATCGCCAGAAATTGGGATTTAAGAATACATATAGCCTTTCGATCCCCCATATGAGGTACTCATGGGCATAGGGCTCCGTGGGCATAGGGCTCCGTGGGCATAGGGCTCCGTGGGCATAGGCCAAACCGGGCATAGGGCATACCTCACTTTTTTGAGAAAGGCTATACTTTATTTTCCTTTTTCCGGCTAAGATTGCTGCACTTTCCCCATGCCCAATTTCTCAGACTCTAAACTGTCGTGATGTCTTTCTCTTTCGATGCCAGAACATCTTCTATTTTGGCAATGTACTTGTCCGTCAGTTTTTGAATTTTATCTTGCAAGTCTCGCGATTCATCTTTAGAGATATCGCTGCTTTTTTCTTGCTTGCGAATCGAGTCAACGGCATCGCGACGGATATTGCGAATTGCGACTTTACCTTCTTCGGCAAACTTCGAGGCCATTTTGACGAATTCTTGGCGTCTTTCGCTTGTAAGCGGTGGAATGTTCAAGCGAATAACTGAACCGTCGTTGTTAGGTACGAGGCCTACATCGGACAGGGAAATTGCTTTTTCGATTGAGGTAAGCGCTGTGCGATCGAACGGTTGAATGTTGATCGTTGTCGCATCCGGGGTTCCGATATTGGCAAGGGATTTGATCGGAGTTGGAGCTCCGTAATAATCTACCATGACTCGATCGAGGAGGGAGGCGTTGGCCCGTCCCGTCCTGATAGTATTAAAAGACCGTTGAGTAGCCTCAACTGCCTTTTGCATATGATCTTCTGCTTCAGCTAACTTCACAAAATCCTCCGACAAGAGTTCCAATAGATTCTCCCATTACGGCTCGGTAGATGTTGCCCGATACCGAGAGGTCAAATACCATAATAGGAATATTATTTTCTTTGCACAGGGCGATCGCGGTACTGTCCATCACCCGCAAGTCTTGGTTCAAGACGTGGGCGTAGGTGAGGGTTTGATACCTGCGTGCGTCTGGGTTGACGTGGGGGTCAGAATCGTACACCCCATCTACCTTCGTCGCTTTAAAAATCACCTCTGCATCAATTTCAGCCGCCCGCAAAGCGGCTGTAGTATCAGTAGTAAAGAAAGGATTACCAGAACCGGCACCAAAAATCACTACCCGTTTTTTTTCCAAGTGACGAATGGCGCGCCGCCGAATGTAGGGTTCAGCTACTTCTTGCATGGCGATCGCCGATTGTACCCTTGTTGGCACTCCTGCTTGTTCCAGTGCATCCTGCAAAGTGATAGCATTCATTACCGTAGCAATCATGCCCACGTAGTCGGCTGTTGCCCGATCCATCCCTGCCGAAGCAGCTTTCACGCCACGAAAAATATTGCCGCCGCCGACAACGATCGCGATTTGAATCCCTTCGGAAACGACTTTCGCCACTTCCTGGGCGATCGACCCAACGACTACCGGATCGATACCGTAGCCCAAGCTACCCATCAGCGCTTCACCGCTGAGCTTCAGCAAAACCCGCTGATAAACCATCCCCATGCCGCCACTATTTTTTACTCTTTTGTCTCCACCATAAGATAGCAGCACGGGTGCATTTTGAACATCAATTGGCTGGAACAGGCTTTTGAGCTTGTTCCAGCACACCTGGGTGAGAACTCTCGACTAAATTTATTCCTTGGGAACGAAATCAAGAGCAGCAGAATTCATGCAGTAACGCTGACCGGTTGGCCTGGGCCCATCGTTGAATACGTGGCCGAGATGAGCGTCACAAACAGCACACAGTACCTCAGTACGGCGCATGAACAAGGCATTATCCGCCTCATTCCTGACATTTTCTTCTTTAATGGGAGCGTAGAAACTCGGCCAACCGGTACCGGAATCGTATTTTGTTTCTGATTCAAATAGCTCAGTGCCGCAGCAAATACACTTATAAATTCCCGGCTTTTTGTTGTCGTGATATTCGCCGCTAAAAGCTCTTTCTGTTCCCTTTTTTCTGGTGACTTTGAACTGTTCTGGCGTTAGTTGCTGTTGCCATTCGGCATCGGTTTTCTTAACTTTGTCTGTCATGATTTAATGTTGTTGACTGTTGACTGTTGACTGTTGACTGTTGACTGTATATATAGCAACGACTAAGGTAGTTAGGACGTTATTAATTGCTAAAACCATTGATTTTATTGCATCTTCACATCTATCTTCTTCCTTCGGCTATAGCTAGTTAACTCATACCAATTTAATGGGTCGTTGCATAGAATCCGATCCCCCTAAATCCCCCTTAAGAAGGGGGACTTTGAGAAGAATCTTGTCCCCCCCTTATTAAGGGGGGTTAGGGGGGATCTGATTCGGGAGCCACCTCATAAAAAATTGGTATCATGCCTCCATTAATATTAACCTAATTGGCTCCAAATGAACATACCAGGGAAAAGGATTGTCTTTAATCGCCCGCCACTTTTCCTTGAAAACTTCAGCTTGCAAGTGATAATCTTGGGAATCGTGGGGAGGCGAGTGCAACTTGAGATATAATGTCACCCGGTGGGGAGTTTCCACGGTTGAGGCGATCCAACAAGCAAATGTATTTTCGCGATCGCGCGCGGCGCTAACAAAACTGATTTGATGAGCCCGAATTCCTACAGAAACTAGAGATTTGGGAATTGGTTCGGCGACAGTCAGATCGCAGCGCCAGTCGATCGCCTCCACGACAGTTTCGGAGATCGGTTTAGCAGCACAGAAGTTCTTACAGCCAGTCAACTGGGCGACGGTGAAGTTGCGCGGGCGATCGAAAATGTTCTGTTTGGTATCAAAGGCGATCGCACTTCCATCAGCCAAAACCAACAGATTCTCGCACACCCGGTAAACCTCCTCTAAATTGTGACTGACAAACAAAGTAATGCCTCGATAATTAGCCAAAGCCTGCATTAACTCCCGTTCCAGTTGACTCCGCAAGTGCGTGTCCAAAGCCGAAAACGGTTCGTCTAACAGCAGCAAATCTGGCGAACTCGCGATCGCCCTCGCCAAAGCCACCCGCTGCTGCTGGCCACCCGAAAGTTCCTGCGGATAGCGATTTTCAAGTCCCGACATTTGCACCGAAATTAATTGTTCTTTGACTCGAAGTTGTTGCTCGCTTGTAGATAAATGCTGCAAGCCAAAGGCAATATTTTCAGCCACAGTCAAGTGCGGAAACAAAGCATAGTTTTGAAACAAAAAACCGATACGGCGGTCTTTAGAAGGCACATTAATGCCCTCTACTGAGTCAAATAAAACCTTACCATTGACTGCAATTTTACCGCTAGTTGGAGTTTCCAAACCGGCGATGCAGCGCAGAGTCATGCTCTTGCCAGAACCCGACGCGCCCAAAATTCCCAGCACTTCCTGCCCGATATCGAAACCGACATTTAAGGCAAAGCCAGAAAGAGGTTTAAAGATGTTTAGAAAAAGTCCACTTTGCGATTGTTTTGTTGGGTATTTTGGGGTAAGATTTGGTGCATTTTTGGGAATATGAGATTGCCGTTTATATGGCAATCCTAAATAAGTTGTGGGATGGGCATCTTGCCCGTCCCATTTATATCCCAATCCTAAATGAGTTGTGGGATGGGCATCTTGCCCGTCCAGAATTGTGGGATGGGCATCTTGCCCGTCCCGAGGATAAGCCTGAACCAGTTTTGTGGCTGACTTAGGATTAGTATAGTGGGGATTTGGTTGGGGAGATTTTTTTTGTAAATCAGTCCAAAAATTAACAGCAGTGAGCATCGTCAAAGCCAGACTGAGCACAATCAAAACCCAAATAGCAGCTTGCCTCATATCCCCAGCTTCCACAGCAAAATAAATTGCCATCGGGATAGTTTGAGTTTGTCCGGGAATATTCCCAGCTAACATCAAAGTCGCGCCAAATTCACCCAAAGCGCGGGCAAATGCGAGAATAGTTCCTGCTAAAATTCCCGGCCAGGCTAGAGGTAGCATAATCCGCCAAAAAACTGTCCATTCGGAGGCGCCTAAAGTGCGGGCTGCGTTGAGAAGATTGGCATCAATTTGCTCAAAAGATCCCAAAGCAGTTTTGTACATCAGGGGAAATGATACGACTGTGGCTGTAATGACGGCGGCTTGCCAAGTGAAGAGGATTGTTAAGTCGAATTTTAGCAACAATTGACCGATCGCGCCATTTCTCCCAAACAGCAGCAGCAACAAGAATCCGACTACTGTGGGCGGCAAAACTAAGGGAGAGATGAAAATGCCTTCAATTAAGGCTTTACCTCGGATGCGAGTTGAAAGCATCCAGCGGGCGGCGGCGATTCCGAGAAAGAATGTAAGAAATGTGGCGATGGCGGATGCTTTTAGGGATATCCACAATGGAGATAAGTCGAATTCCATATTTGGGATTAATAAAACCGGGCGGTTGAAACCGCGTCTATACAGACAAAACCCACCTCCGTGGGTTGAAGAACAGGAGATTAAAATTATGTTATTTTATTCAGTCCGCGGAGGCGGACTTCGTTTGTGTAGACGCGGTTTCAACCGCCGTCTTAATCTTAGCTAATTAACGAGCTAAACCGAATCCATATTTCTGAAATACTATTTTAGCGCGATCGCCCGCCAAGAACTCAACAAACGTTTTTGCGGCAGCGGGATGGCGGCTGTTTCTGATAACTGCTAGGGGATAGACAATGGGCGAGTGCAAATTTGCGGCGGCCGTTAGCTGTACAGTTACTTTGTCGGATGTTTTGGCGTCAGTGGCGTAGACTATGCCAGCATGAACGTTTCCGCTTTCGACAAATGTCAGCACTTGGCGGACGTTATTTCCTAGCACTAATTTTGGCTTAATTTGCTGCCACAATCCTAGTTTAGTTAGCATTTCTTGGGCGTATTGTCCGACGGGGACGCTGTTGGGTTCGCCGATCGCAATTTTCTTGATTTTAACATCTGTCAACTGTTTAAAATCGGTCAAAACAGCGCTATTTTTGGGTGCAATCAATACCAGGCGATTTGTCAGGAGGTTTCGTCGTGTCTGGTTGAGGAGCAAATTAGCTTGCTGCAAAGCATCCATTTGTTTGGTAGCGGCGCTAAAAAATACATCTACTGGGGCTCCTTGCTGAATTTGCTGGGCTAGGGCGCCGGAAGCACCAAAATTATAGGTAATATTAACATTGGGATTGCTGCTTTGATATACTGTTTTGATTTCTGTTAAGGCTGGCGAAAGACTGATTGCAGCGGATACGGTTAAAGATGTGCGCTGCTGCGTTGTGGCTGGAGTGCAACTAATCAGTAGTGCGATCGCCACCATTCCTGCGATAATTAAATTGAGAATATGTGTATTTTTTGAGTTCATGGGAAATAGAAGACCCGGCGGTTGAAGACCCGGCGGTTGAAGACCCGGCGGTTGAAACCGCGTCGATACATACAAAACCCGCCTCCGCGGGTTGAAGAGCAAGCGGTTAAAATATGTTATCTTCTTCAGTCCGCGGAGGCGGACATTGTTTGTGTAGACGCGGTTTCAACCGCCGTCTATGTTTGTGTAGGAGCGGTTTCAACCGCCGTCTATGTTTGACTTTCTGGCGGTTTCAACCGCCGTCTATTCCCGCCATTTGAGGGCACAACCGATCGCCTCTGTACTCGAAGGTTCTATCGGTTGGTCATTCAGCAATTGGTCGATCGCACTTCGCAAATAAGAAAATTGCACCGCTTCTGAATTGTCGGCATTGTCGTCTATTAAACCTTTATAGCGCAATCTGCCGTCTTGGTCTAACAAAAAAACCTCCGGCGTATGAGAAGCCCCAAAACTTTCAGCCACATCTTGAGCCATATCTCGGATGTACGGGAAGTTGAGTTGATTGTTGGCTGCAAAAATTTTCATATTTTCAAAATTTTCGTCGGGATGCTGGTTGGCATCATTAGCATTAATCCCGATTAAAGTAACGTCTCTATCTTGAAAATCTGCTTGCAGTTGTTTGAGGCGATTGAGATACAACTGGACGCAGGGAGACTGATTGCACAAAAATATCACCGCTATCGCTCGAAATTTTTCTAAATATCGAGATAAATGGTGAACGTCTTCGTCAACTCCCGGAAGTTCAAAATCGGGAGCGTAGCCGTTAATGGGAGTACCTGTTGTTTCGCTGATTAAACTCATTTTTTCAGGATGTGAGGAGCAGTATTTTCTAAGATGAAAGATGAAAGGATCGGTGCGAATCTAATAGGTTATTTTTGGACTTTACCTTAATTATAGCCTGACTAACAGCCTATTTGAATTCGGACTTGGCGATTTATTCCTCGTCTTGCTTTAGCCAACCTTTCGCCAGAGCTTGATATCCAATCATTTTGTATGTTAGTTTGGCGGCGGTAAATTCTGAGACTACAGAATCTACAACAGGTGCTAGTTCCATGATGTCACAGCCGATGACTTCGTAGGACTCGAATAACCGGCGTAAAAATCCGGTGAGCGAATACCAATTTAACCCACCTGGTTCCGGCGTGCCAACTCCTGGTATTAATGTCGGATCGATGCCGTCTAGGTCGATCGTCAAAAATACTCGTTTGGTTGTTATGCTAGCAATTGCGCGATCGGCCCAATCCGGTTGATTAGCTATTTCCCGAGCTCGAAACACGTTTAGCTGTTTGGCTTTAATCAAGTCGGCTTCTTCTTTGCAGATAGCGCGAATCCCGATTTGCAGTGTCGGTAAGCCCATATCGACAACCCGCCGCATCACGCAGGCGTGGTTGTGAATCGAGCCTTCGTATTCGTGCCGCAAGTCGCCGTGGGCGTCTATTTGCACGACTGTGAAGGGTTCGTCGGGGTATCCTTGGCGGTAGCCTTCGACAACGCCGGCGGTGATGCTGTGTTCGCCTCCGAGGGAGATGACAAACTTATTTTCGGTAATTAGCTGGTGCACGGTTTGTTGCGTGACTTGCAGCATTTCTAGGGATGATACTGGTTGCTGGTTGCGGGTATCGGCGATCGGCAATGCGGTATAAATACCAACATCGTAGCAAACTTCGCGATCGAGTTCTTCGTCGTAGCATTCGAGCTGGTGAGAAGCTTCTAGCAGTTTAGCCGGCCCGTTTTCGCACCCCCGCCGATAGGTGGTTGTTGCTTCGTAGGGAATTGGTAAAATAACTACTTTGGCTGTGTCGTAGTCGGGTACAATTTCGGAACCGAGAAAGGGTACGACAGAAGTTGAGATGATCGTTGGCATAGGGGAAGTTTGAATAAGGCAAAAAATGCAGCATCTTTAATCCTGACATAATAGCGGCTCTAACTACAAAGGAAGGAGAAAGAGGATTTAACCGCAGAGGGCGCAGAGGGCGCAGAGGGAGGAGGGAAGGAAGGTTTGCGTATATTTCCGTGGTTGCCTCGAATTGCGATACGGTTGGTAGTAAGGACTTTAGTCCTTTGCACCCTTAAATTTTCACTTTTTTACCTATATGACTTCTTCTACGTTAACTGCTGCCCGGCCTCAAACCTGGATGTGGAAAGGCTTTCCGATTTGCTATCAGGCTGCGGGTTCCCAGGGCCCTGCGGTGGTGTTTGTCCATGGTTTCGGCGCGTCTTGGGGCCACTGGCGCAAGAATTTACCGGCGTTGGCTGCTGATTGTCGTTGTTTTGCGATCGATCTTATCGGTTTTGGCGGTTCTGCGAAACCCGCACCCAAGCTGGAGATTGATTATACTTTTGAGACTTGGGGACAGTTGATTGCTGATTTTTGTCGGGAAGTTGCGGGCGGGCCTGCTTTTTTGGTGGGAAATTCGATCGGCTGCGTAGCAATTATGCAAGCCGCTGTCGATTTTCCAGATATCGCCATTGGTGTAATTTTACTCAATTGTTCCCTGCGCTTGTTGCACGATCGCAAACGCGCCGAAATGCCTTGGTATCGCAGTTTTGGAGCGCCAATAGCACAAAAGATTTTAAATGTCAAATGGATTAGTCAATTATTTTTCAAACAATTAGCAACGCCGAATACAGTCAAAAAAGTGCTTTTGCAAGCCTATCACCGTCCCGAAGCTGTCAGCGACGAACTTGTAGAAATCTTGTTAAAACCAGCGCGAGACAACGGCGCAGTGGATGTATTTGTAGCATTTATCAGCTATTCTCAAGGCCCCTTACCGGAGGATTTGTTACCGCGTTTGAACTGTCCTGCTTTGATTATATGGGGCGCAAAAGACCCTTGGGAGCCGATCGCCCTCGGGCGAGAATTAGCCAAGTTTCCGGCTGTAGAAAAGTTTATTCCGCTGGAGGGCGTAGGCCATTGTCCCCAGGATGAAGCCCCGGAATTAGTGAATCCGATTTTACTCGAATGGATTAAACAATTGACAGTTGACAGTTGATAGTTGACAGTTGAAGTTTCTACTCGTTACCAGGCTGGAGCCTGGTAATGCTGATGGGGATAGCAATAGTATTGCTAAAATTTCATCTATTAATATTTTAGTCAACCTCAATACCGCAACATCTTAACAATGAGTCCCAAAATAAGGGTTTTAGCTCATGTTCTTGAAACGCTTGAGGCGAAATGTAGTTAAGATTGGTTAAATAATATACAAACGAGTCAGAATTTTTATCATCATCTTCTCGCTCAATGTGATAACGTATGGTGCAACATTTTAGCGTATTAGGAAGATAGTTTTTTTTAGGATCGATCAAATAATACTTACCATCTTCTTCCCATGTACAGTGCATTGCTTTTAGGCGTATTAAATATTTAGTGATTTGCTTTTTAGTACCCACCAACGGAAAACTTGCTAAAGGGACTGTCAGTAATTTATCCATATTTATGACTTTTCTCCTTCAATACTTCGGACAGTTAAGCGTATCGCGAGTAAGCCCTGGCATTTTTAATGATTTTTTGAAACGAGCGGGCGAGACTTAAAGATTGAAAAAATAGTCATCCCTATAGCCATCAAGGGTTTGAGATACTAGATTAGATCTAAAACTGTCCTTCGTATTGCTCCTTTGACTTTATCAAATTTTGCAATTGCAATTTTAACATACAGGCAATCAGGAAAAAAGAGTCATTGTGAAAATTGTCAATAGTTCTCAGGATATTTCTTTGAGCGAGGGCGATCGTATTTTTGAGCGCTTCCATCGCGGCTACTTCACTCAGATCCAAAAAATAGCAGGATCGGGATTGAGACTAAGCCTAGCATGGGAAATCGCAAGGGCCCACGGTGGCGATATTCAACTAGATACTGCTATCCTCGGTCAAACAGCGTTTATACTGAGCTTACCTGTGGGCGATCGCTATTAACGGAACTTGAAAATTTTTAAGAAGACTTATCTGGAAATACATCTGCGTTTATCTGCGTTTATCTGCGGTTTCGGGAGCGATAGAAGATTTATACAATAAGTCTAAGGGTTAAGGATATTGTCCCTTCTCGCTCGTGCGATCGAGCCTGTTTTGCAGCCTCTGGTACGAGCATTCCATCCAGTTGACGAGCTAAACATCTCTCCAGTAGTTTACCCAGTGCTGTCATTGTACCAGATCTGCCTGATAAAGGCTATACTCGATTTCTTACCAATTACTTGCATTTTTATTAATTTCTCAGTTATCAATAAAACTTTTCGGTATGGACAACTTGAGCATCGACACTAAAACCCGCACCGTCAAGCTAGCTTCCGAGTGCATAGACCTAAACAAAGAAGAGTATATCGTGCTGCTGCTGTTGAGCAAACACTACGGCAAATATGTCGCACCGACAGCGATTTTTAATGTGTTGTACAAGCGTCCCCCAACAGGTGACGAAGAGAAAATAATAGTCGATCGCATTTTTGAACTCAAGAGAAAGTTAAAAGACAACGGCGACACATCCATGCTAATTCATACCGAACCAAACGGGAGTGGCAAATATGGAATTCTCGCAGTAGAAAGTCCCGTGCAAATCAACGGCGAGATTTTGCAGCCGCCGGAACCCAACCCAGAATCAGAACAACTTTTAAACAATCGGTACCGGGTAATTGAGAAGTTGGGAGAAGGAGGTTTTGGCTTAACATTGTTGGCCGAAGACACGCAAATGCCTTCGCACCGGTGTTGCGTCATTAAGCAGCTTAAGCCGCAGACAAATAATCCTGATATCGATCAAAGTGTTCGAGAGCGTTTCTCTCAAGAAGCTGCTGTTTTGGAAAAGTTGGGCGAAGGGCATTCTCAAATCCCCAAACTTTACGGGCACTTTGAGGAAAACGGTTTATTTTTCTTGGCGCTGGAATGGATAGACGGGGAAACGCTTAACAACCGAGTCAAAGTTGTTGGAAGAATGAACGAGGAGGAAGTTAAAAAAATCCTGACAAGTCTGCTAATAGTTTTGGATTATATACACGAAAAACAGATTATCCACCGAGATATTAAACCCCAAAATATTATATTACGCAAGTCTGACGACGAACCAGTTTTGATAGATTTCGGCGTAGTTAAGGAAACAATTAATCAAGGGATGACTGCTGGGTTAAATGATGTAACAATCTCCATTGGAACGCCCCAATTTATGGCTCCGGAACAAGCCGCTGGGAGACCCGAATATTCGAGCGATTTATACAGTTTGGGATTGACGGCAATTTATTTACTAACTGGAAAGTGGCCCCAGGATTTAGAAACTGACCCCCAAACTCGGGAGATGCTTTGGCAGAATCATTCATCAAAGGTGAGTGTGAGATTTGCCGCAGTTCTGGATAAAGCGATTAGATTTCACCCCCGAAGTCGGTTCGCTAATGCTAAGGAAATGTTAGCAGCTTTGGAGGAGCCAACAGTGGCTACTTTGGCGAGCAGTCACGAGCAAGATAACTCTCAAAAAAGCAGTAACAAAAGCTGGCTTATTTATGTATTTTTGATATTTTTAATTGCTTTAGGTGCGGGTGCTTTTGTCTTCAAAAAAGAGTTGATAAGTATCCTCAAAGATGCTGTACACTTAGCTGAGAGAAGTCTGAATCCTAGCGATTCTCAATTGCCCTCTTTGCCTGGGGTGACACCGGAAAATGCCGAAACTTCCTCGCCTGTAGATGCCAGCAGTTACATCAGTGCGGGCGATCGCATTTTGTTCGCTAGCACGGCAAATCCTGACAAGCAAGCAGGAGTTCGCGCGATCGCCAGCGGTGACTTCAAAACGGCGGTAAGTCAGCTAGAAGCGGCTGTAAAAGTCGATCGCACAGACGCGGAAACTTTAATTTATCTCAATAACGCTCGACTCGGTACTGCACAAGCTTTGAAAATTGCCGCAGTAGTTCCGATTGGCGACAATCTCAGCGGGGCGGCGGAAATATTGCGCGGGATAGCTCAAGCTCAAGACGAAGCAATTAAGGCGGGAGTGCCTTTAAAGGTAGTAATTGCTGATGACGGTAATGATGAAAATCGGGCGAAGGCTATTGCACAGAGTCTGATTGCAGATAGCAGTATTTTAGCGGTTGTCGGTCACGGAACCAGCAAAACTTCGATCGCAGTTGCTCCAATTTACAGTCAAAATCAAATGGTGGCGATCGCACCTACGAGCACGAGCATTCAATTAGCAACGGTTCCGAGGCGCCCTGACGGCGTGAACTATTTCTTTCGGACGATACCGAGCGACCAATTTACAGGTACGGCTTTAGCTCGCTATATGTTAACTGGCATGAAAAAAAGCACGGCTGCGGTTTTTTACAATTCCAAAAGTTCTTATAGCAAGTCGCTGCAAACAGCTTTTTCTACTACTTTGATTCTGGAAGGCGGTCAAGTTGTTAAAGAAGTAGATTTATCTGAGCCAAATTCGGCGACGCACATCGATGGGATGGAAGCAGATGTGTTAGTTTTCCTACCAGATTCAGATACTGTAAATTCATTCCTGGAAATCGCTAAAAATAATCAAAAAGGTTTGCCAATAATTGGCGGTGATGCTCTATACAATACGGATTTATTGAAACAGGGTGGAGCAGCTTTGAACGGGGCTATAATTTCTGTACCTTGGCATTTTGCTGATAGTAAAAATCAAAAATTTGTAGAATTAGCTAGAAATTTGTGGGGAATTGATGTTAGCTGGCGGACGGCGATGAGTTACGATGCGGTGCAGGTGTTGCGGATGGGAAGGTCGATCGGCAAAATTGCTCCGAATAGCGGTCAAGCGGGGCGAGTGATGCTGGCTAAAGCCTTAGCTGCTGAGGATTTCAAAGTTAGCGGTGCAACGGGGGAAATTAGATTTTTGTCGAGTGGCGATCGCAATAGCAAAGTAGTTCTTTTGCAAATTGTACCCGATTCTAAATCTGGTGCAGGTTACGATTTTGCGCCAGTCGATCGGTAGATTGCAGATTTTAGCTTACTCCCGGCATTTAGAGCGGATGTTGCTAGAAGAGGTGCTTAGGGATGTGGAGAGGGGTAGAGGCGATCGCTCCCTACTCCATCATAGACCAATACGGTTTACTTAACGCTTTTGATGAATTTCATCTGACGATTTTTGGATTATAAAGAGGTGAAGTAGATATTAAGAATATTTTACCGCAGAGAACACAGAGAACACAGAGAGGGGAGGGATAAAAGGTTTTTTTACGACATCCAAAACCCTCGCAATACTCTTCCCTCTGCGCCAAAAGCGCCCCAATACGGTTCAAAACTCTTCTCTTGATGGAGTGGATTGTATTGCAATACGGTTTACTTAATGCTTTTGATGAATTTCATCTGACGATTTTCTGGCAATATAGCCATTTTGGGCAAGTCAGATTTTTCTTAAGTAAACCCTACTCCATCATAGACCTGTTTAGGATTAATGCTCTTGCCGATAAGTACAGCAAAATACCATTACAAAGATGCCAAAGAAAATGAGTGCCCGTTGAAAAGTAAGGACAAATTGCGCGATCGACAGTTCGGAATAAAAGGGCTAACAAGAATACCCCCGATGCTGCTAATAGAACAAATGGCTCACGCTTTTGCTGTTGGTAGTGATATAGTCCAAGCCCTAGTAATACTAAAAAAGTAGGAGCATAAGAAAGAGAACCGTTGAGTACATTTGTAAATTGATTGCTGAAGTTGCTTGCAAATAAAAATCCTACTAGCAATCCTCCTGCATATCCATATTTCATTCTAACTACTTGA
Source organism: Microcoleus sp. PH2017_08_TRC_O_A (assembly GCF_020738665.1). NCBI lineage: Bacteria > Bacillati > Cyanobacteriota > Cyanophyceae > Oscillatoriales > Microcoleaceae > Microcoleus > Microcoleus sp. PH2017_08_TRC_O_A. Next base: position 14,409 of record NZ_JAEQCE010000075.1, on the reverse strand, counting down.
CGGCTATATAACCATAAAAAAACAAGCTGAAAGAGCACAATAGGAATCATATCTAGCAATCCTGCCCATTCTGTCGCAAATGTATGAAATAGGGTACTTTCAATACCTATACTGGTGGCTAAAGTAATCAATATCCAAATACCAGTCGGTACTTTTTGCTGTTGCCGAGTCAATTGAAAAATAGCCCATGCTGCAATGAGGAAAGAAATATTAGATACAGCATTTAGTGGTTCACTCCATAAACCAGGAATAATACGTTCGCAGTAAAGATCGATGTAATCATTCATGTCATGTCACTGTTTTGAGAGTATAATAGACCTGTTCCATAATTCTTGTGGGAAGTAGGGATTAGGCGGAACGCCTGCCCTTGAGTGGCTCTTTAGGAGATGTCTAATTCAGACTACAGTACAATCGTTAAATTGAACAAAAAACCTGTCTCAAATTTAATGAATTCTCCATTTTATCCCGATCGCCGTTTTTTCAAATACCGAGTAGCCTTGCTAATAAGCATTGCTGTGATTATCCCTTTAGGTTACGCAGTCAGGTTTTCTCGCGGCCCTGCACCGGAATGGTTCAACGATTTTTTCGGGGCCGTAGCTTATGAAATATTTTGGATTTTGCTAACAGTTTTTTTGTGGCCGCAAGCTTCCCTCGTTTGGGTTGCTATAGGAGTGTGTATTGCTATCTGCGGATTGGAGTTTCTGCAACTGTGGCAACCTCCGTTTTTACAAGCAGCTAGAGCTACTTTACCGGGACGATTGGTATTGGGAAACTCCTTTACTTGGTGGGATTTTCCGTCTTATTTTATCGGTAGTTTTTTGGGTTGGGTGTGGGTGCGGTGGCTGAGGCGATCGAACCATTGTCAATAAGCCTTTCATAAACGGGCAAGATGCCCGTTCCACAATAAAATCTAATTTTTGTGGAACAGGCATCTTGCCTGTTGCTGATATTAGTGCAAAAATATCTCCGTTTAAAAAGACTTAAAGCCCTCCGCCAGACTGAGTTTTTTTACTCAACCAATCCTTACCCAATCTGATTGTCACATCCGACTGCAAAGAACCGGTACTCTCAACCAGCACCTCTCCAAAACCCAAAGACTGGCGAATCGCTTGAGCACTTTTAATGTCCCCGTCTTGAGCTACAATCGTCGTTAGGTCTAGCGGTTCAGACCAAGCTTTAGAAACTTGCACATTCCGATAGCCTGCCCGAGTTAAAGTCCTGACAAAATCTTCAACCGCCGATCGATCGCCCGTACTGTCTTGAATCGCCACCTTCAGAAAAGTCGAATCAGCATTCTCGATTGTCCAAGTATTTTGACCGAAGTCAAAATGCTTTGCCACCAGAGTTTCGATGCCATTTTGGTCTGGCAACCAAAAACTTGCCTTGTAGTCCTTAGGATCGCTGAATTTGCCCGGAACCATCAACATCTGCACTCCAGCGCGATCGGTTTGAGTAGCAAAACCAGCCAAAGCCACCAATTCTTCTATACTCAAATTAGTATCAAGGTGAGACTGAATCACCGATAAAATCTTCGGCAACCGAGAGAGCAAACCAACATTAACTTGCTCTTCCACAAAAGCCCGCATCAACAATTGCTGGCGCTGTACCCGCCCGATATCCCCTAAATCGTCATGTCGGTAAAGCAAATAGTGTACGATTTGTTCGCCATTCAGACGTTGTTTGCCAGCCTTTAAATCTATATATAAATGCTGACTTTCATCGGTATACTTCATGTCTTTAGGGACATTAATCGTAATCCCGCCCAGGGCATCTACCAAACTTTTGATGCCTTGAATATTGACTGTGACATAGCGATCGATTCCCACGCCGCCCAGCAGTCCGCTCACTGACTTCGCTGAAGAAGCAGGGCCGCCGTAGTAATTAGCTTCGTTGATTTTCACGACACCCCTACCTTCGACATAGGTGCGGGTGTCTCGCGGAATGGAAAGCACGCTTATTTTTTTATTTTGAGGGTCAAACCTCACCAACAGCATAGTATCGGTTAACCCCTTAAAAGAGTTTTGCCAGACATCGTATCCCTTGTCTTTATCGGGATGGCCTTCGAGGTCTGAACTCAGAACCTTAAGTCCTAGAACTAAAATATTAACTGGGCGAGTCAGCTCCGGCATCTTCATGTTGAGCTTTGCCATGTCGCCTTGAGAAAACACCGCCGCTTCTTCAGGGCTCAACTTTTGTTGCTGAAGCGGCGTTGTGGAAAGGGAGACGGCTAGCAGCGCTCCGGCTGTGGCTGAGAGCATGGCTACTCCAGCCAAACCAAAACCAAAACCCAGCCAACGGCCTCGATGCGGTTGGTGCGATTTTTTGGTTGAAGGTTGAGCGGTTGATTGTTTGATAGGGTCTTGATTAGGAGTTTTTTGAGCTGGCACTGGCTTCCTCACACACAACAAAAATAAAAAAGATCGTGACAATATGTAGTATCAAGCTGAAAACGCAGTCAATCAATACGGTAGGGGCTTAAAAGAACCCTAAATTATGATAAATGTTTGCCGACCACTTGCTCGGCTACGCGGCTAATTCCGGGCAACCATAGCGGTTGACGCTTCCAGAGGCGAACCATCAGTCCCAGGGCAACGATAAAATAGCTAGTTGTCAGCAGGCTACTCATTAATAACATGGTAAGTGTCGAAGATTCCGCAGAAATCGCTCCAGCTTCTAAAAGAATATGTCCTAAGAGCCAGCTAAATGCAAGGGCAATTGCCAATCGGCTGACGGCTTTGCGCTCGGGGCTGCCCTGACGGCGGTAAAGATTCCACAGGGCGGGGAAAAAGCCGATGACTGGGATCATTAGTACAAACAGACTTGCCCGATCGAGTTCGGGATTGTCTAAGGGATCTTTATTTTTCATAATTCGCTACTGAAAATTTGTAGAAGGTCTAGTTTTGCACACAAGTTATTTGTTAGAGGCAAAATTTATATCCTAAACCAAAATTCGGAGAGCAGGGCAGGTTTTGCACAAAGATTGTCTCTTAGAGGCAAAATTTGGCCGCTAAACCTGCCTTTACCTATTATTGACAACTTTTCGACCTGGAGAGCCGCATTTTGATAAACTGGATACAGCACAGGAGACAGGAGAACAGACTTAGCCATGACCAAATCCCAAAAATCGATCGTTATTTCTCCATCAATATTATCAGCCGATTTTAGCCGTCTTGGAGAAGAGATTCAGGCTGTCGATCGCGCTGGCGCCGACTGGATTCACGTAGATGTGATGGACGGTCGCTTTGTACCTAATATTACGATCGGGCCGCTGATTGTCGAAGCAATTCGCCCGGTTACTACCAAGCCCCTGGATGTCCACCTGATGATTGTGGAGCCGGAGAAGTACGTGGAGGACTTCGCTAAGGCTGGTGCTGACATTATTTCGGTGCACGCCGAACACAATGCTTCGCCTCACTTGCACCGCACCCTGGGTCAAATTCGGGAATTGGGCAAAATGGCTGGTGTGGTTTTGAATCCTTCGACACCGCTGGAGTTGATCGAGCACGTGCTGGAACTTTGCGATTTGGTGCTGATTATGAGCGTCAACCCGGGCTTTGGCGGTCAAAGTTTTATTCCGACTGTTGTGCCGAAAATCCGCAAGTTGCGCCAAATGTGCGACGAGAGAGGTCTCGATCCTTGGATTGAGGTGGATGGTGGTTTGAAGGTGGATAATACTTGGCAGGTGTTGGAAGCGGGCGCAAATGCGATCGTAGCTGGTTCTGCGGTATTTAAGGCGAAGGATTATGCTGGTGCGATCGAGGGTATCCGCAACAGCAAGCGTCCGACTCCACAGTTGGCGGCTGTTTAATTGAAAATGCGATCGCGTCCGATAAATTGCTAATAGACTTTTCCGAAAATTATCGCTTCACAGGCATCTGTGAAGCGATAATTATTTGAGATATTTAAACGTCTGTTGATGTCGAATATTGAGCCGACATTATCAGTCCTAAAAGTATCAAGATCTAAGCCGCAACGTCAGGTTAACGGTATCCTTCACAAAGCCAGGAACTAGCCAACTAAAAAGCGATCGTTTAATCTCTTTAATAACCTCCGCATCCGTCACCGTCGCAGGGTAAGCGCACGTTATTTTCTAAAGATCCGATAGAGATCGAACACGACAAGACATTGTAATTTATACACTTTCCCTGTTTGCCAAAGTCTGTCATAACTTTAAAAAAATGGTATTATCACTCATATTTTTAACTTTGAGAGCAATTTTATTTGAAAAAGTGTTTAAAGAATTACTACCTCATTTTCGACAAAAATGGTTGATGAGAAAATCGAGACCATTACCAGATAGCGTACAATTTGCCTTAAAAAACTTTGAAAATATCTGGATAGCTGACGGCTCAACATTAGAAGCATTATTTCGTAAACTAGAAAGTTTATCAGATTTTCCAATTGGTCAATTATCCGGAAAAATGGGAGTAATCGTAGACCTAGTAACTCATCTTCCCGAAGAAATTTGTTTTTGGGAAAATCCGAAACAAGCAGATACTCATGTTCGAGGAAGATTTCCTAAAAACAGTTAAGCCAAAAATCTTGCTGTATGGTAGGAGGCTTCTATCATTTCGCTTTTTGGAAAAAATTAATCGAGCAAGAAATTGGATTTATTACTCGGATTAAGAAAGGTGCATCTTATCAGGTCGAGCGGGTATTAACCAATACTTATGATGTCAAAAACCAGATAATTTAGATAGGTGCAGGGACAAAAAAACACCAGCCTTGACTATAAGACAATACGGTTAACTTAAGACAGCCCTGGGGGTAAAACCCTATGAAAAATAGATACTGCGTAGCCGCGTGCCTGCCCGTTGGCGAAGCCGCCCTGAAAGGGCTAGGGCTTATGCTTCGTTCCTCTCTTCGGACAATTTTAAGTAAACCGTATTGGACTATAAGATTAGTACAAGTTCGCTCAAAGAAATCCTGGCGTTCTTATCTAACAAGTGTCCGAGAACCTAAAATATTACCCCCCCTATGTAGTGGCAGATTTGTATCAAAGACGCTGGCGAATTGAAGATATCTTTTGTACAGTAAAGAGACTTTTAAATTTAAGTTATTTATGGACAGGTTTGCTCAACGGAATCCAGATTTAAATCTGGGCTAGTTGGCTATTTTATGCGATTTTGATAGACTTAGGGGATGCCGTTGACCTCTCAACGTACCTTCTACAGTTGCTTCTAAAACAAAACCGTTTTATTGGCTCTACAACCCCTATTCATTTTGTTTGCTCCTGAATATAATTTGAATTAAGCCGATCGCACTTTTAGCACTCCCCGGTCAAAAACCCGCTTGTCAGTACCGATCGCACTGACAAACATCCGGTCTTCATAGACATCAAACGTCGCAAAACTCAGGCGGCTAGCAGAAAACTCCGTCCACTCAGAACGCCCCACCGGACGAGTCCCTCCGCCAGCACCGCAAATTAAATAAGTCGTACCGTCAATCGAGCGGGTGCGTTCGTAACTGTGTTCGTGTCCGTTGATATAAAGCTGCACGCCGTATTTTTGAAACAAAGGCGTCAAAGTCTTAATAAAAGGTTGATTCAATCCATACACGCCAGAGGAATAAATCTGGTGGTGACCGAACACAACTTTCCAGGGTGCAGTGCTTTGGCTTAACTCTTTCTCCAGCCAAACAAGCTGATTTTTCCAGTCAGCATTGTCATTGGTATCTAATGCAAAAAACTGTACCGGATCGCGCCGAAAAGTATAGTAGCGACCTTGCATATTAAAACCCGGATATTTAACTTGCGGGTCGCCGTTAGCAGTGCGAATGTCGTGATTTCCCAAACAAGCATAAAATTTAACGCCTTGCTGCAATAACGGCTGATAAGGCTTCTTAAAAACAGCATTAATTTTTTCAATTTCGCCGTTATTGTAGATATTGTCGCCGGCGAGAACAGCTATGTTAAAAGGATTTTCCCGGTGATATTGCGCCATCGCCTCAGCCACAGCATACTGACCTTCAGCGCCGGTACCGGTGTCGGCCAGCGAAATAAAGCGTAAAATAGGCGGTGAGGCCGGCAATGGGACGATCGCCCTTTGGGCCTCAAGGTTAGAAGGCACAGCAGCATTGGCGTCTTTACCCCAGGAAGTCCGAAGCTGAAGCATTTTCGAGACTCCGGCCAAACCTAGGGCGCTCAGACTGCCTAAAATTAGAAAGTGACGGCGTTTGATGCTCATGAGAAATTTGGGTAGAACTAATGAAATGATAAATTAAGGATGAGATGGCTCACCTAAAATTTATCCTGTTTAGATATATTTGTAACGCTCCAAGGCAGATAAAATGTCAGAAGAACCACTAAACCAACCAACTCCAGAACCGTTTGAATCTCCGACACCGGAGGTAGATTCCCCAGCAAAGTCGGCCGCGACTCGCACCACAGCTAAAAATGCTAGCAGTTCTGTTCCCACAAATGAGAAAATCAAAGCTTTGATGACCTCGATTGGGAATTTGGGAAAAGGGGGAAAAAAATTAGCAGCAGAACCTCCTTTGCAGCCCCAAAAGCCCGCACCAACTGCTTCCAACTCAGCAACAACTCCTCCTCCGCCTGCGAAAGTTAACAGCGTTCCCCCGCCAAAAGCTGGGGTAAAATTCGCTAAAAAGCCTGTATCTAAACCCGCGGGCGGCAGTTTTTTAGGGAAAGTCGGCGTACTTTGGCAAAGTATTGTGCGGTTAGTTCGATCGTTCCTACCTGCATCTGCGAACGCCAAGCTGTCCGATCCAATTTTAAACGCCTCCTTAGCTGCAATTCTCATCGTTGCGATCGGTTTAACTTTCAACAGTTTCTCGGCAAAACCGCCCCAGAAATTAGCAAAAGCGCCTATCCCAGCAGCACAGCTATCCCCAACCTTTGACGATTTTGTGGCGCCGGGAACAGCGAAATCCCCAGAGGCGATCGCAAATTCTCAGCCTACACCCGCTAAATTTAAAAGCAAATTGCCCGATTTAGCAGCGCCGAAAAAACCGGAACCTGTAGAAATTCTCCCGCCGCCGCCACTGACGCCGGAACAGTCGCTGATTGCGGCGATTCAAAATCAAGTTGCTGAAATTACTAATCGACTGGGCGGCGGTTTAGTTAAGTCTGTTGATGCTGATTTCTCGATCGGTCTTTTGACTGTCAAAGTCGCTGAAGATTGGTACAAACTCAGCGATGTAGAGCAAAATCAGCTCGCCAGTCAAATGTGGAAAGAAGCTAACTCACTGGATTTCAGCAAATTACAAATTGCAAATCTGGAAGGTAAGTTAATAGCGAGAAGTCCGGTTGTTGGCTCGGAGATGATTATTTTAGAAAGAGGAATTAATAAAGTTTAAATTCGGGAGCATCTCCTTTTTACAAATCTATTCGTAGGGGCGAAGCATTTCGGCAGTAAATCTCTGATTCTGGTTCATAAATTATGTGCCGAAATGCTTCGCCCTTGCCACAATGAGATGCACCGTTAAATTCTCTGTATCTGCAAACAGTCAGATCCGTCTGAAAGTCCAGGACGCAGCATCAAATTAGCTAGGTTTGTAGTGAGGACTTCAGTCCTCATCAAATGAGAGAGGACTGAAGTCCTCACTACGAACCTTAAAAAGTTGATTTACACCAGAGATTAAATTAATTAACTTTGATGGAAATTGAAAAATGACAATTTTAACTCAAGTCCAACAAGTAGAAATTAAATATCCCAGCAGCGACCCAGATGCGATCGCTGAAAGCGACATCGCGCGCGATCGCATGACTTATGCTGTAGAAGCTGCGAACCTTTACTTTCAAGGGCGATCGGATGTTTACGTGTCAGCTAATTCTTTCATTTATGATTAAGAAAGGAACAACATTGTTCCGTAATTTCAAGGCAGTAAATTTGAGTAGGCCTTCCATGCGAGCATACAACAATTTAAGTATTATTACTGAGTAAAGTACATTACTTTGATAAAGAATCTGTAAACTTTTAACAATTAAATCACAATTTATCAGTAAAACAAACTAACAAGCGCAGCAAGTTTCACATATTCGCTGGTATTAAGTTGTTGCGGACACTGCCAGTTTTTCAGTACCCGACTGAAAATATCAGTAATTTCCGTGATTGACTGCCAGCCGGAAATACGGGAACATTATTCTCAATAAAACTTTGGAAACTAAATAAAAATCAAGGACTAAAAACTCGATCGAATCCGAATCCACACATTCCTCTTGAACGAAGTGTGAAGCGCATCAATTAGTTAGTTTGAAACTACCACAATCCAACAGATCACTCGCATCTACCGAAATCAAACATGAAACCTTTTCAAGATTCACCTTTTAACACTCAAGATCCGTTTCAGAATTTCCTCACCCCAGAATTCGAGATTGATACCAAAAACTTACTCAATAGTCAAGCTTACGCCAACACCATCCCAGAACAAACACTCGCTTCACTTCCAGCCAATGAGAACAATAGCGCTGAAGTTGCCAGCTTTTCTAACTCCCTTAGTTTGAGTCAGAGCTTCGCCTACACCGATTTTACCCCCCCCCGAAAAAAATAGAGTACTGGATGCTCTGACTGGGGAACTTATCGCTGAAAGGGATCTCGACTACTCAGACAAAGATATTTTAATCGGCGAAAGACGCGCATCCCTACTCGCACCAACAGCTTCAAATCCTAAAAAACCTCCCATCATCCAAAACGCCGAACTTAAGTTTACAGACAGCAACAATCAACCTTTTCCCAACAATCAACCCGTTCTCTTCATCACGGCTACCAATGTATTAGTTGATAACTTTGGCGACCCGCTAGGCAGCAGATTCAGCGACTTAACCGTAAAATTTTTAGTCGGCAAACAAGCTTACGAAGCAACAGTTTTGACAGACAAAAGTCGCAAATTAGAAAACAATCAATTTGAAATCGCCGTTCAAGTTCCCAACACCGTACCGTTAGGTGAATCCCGCATCGTCATCAGCCGCAAGCAAAACGAAAAAGTTAGCCCAAATCCCTTAGAAACAGCAAAAGAAGTTAAATACGATAGCAGTCCTTACCGAATAGAAAACAATACAGAATACATCTTTGCCGCGCAGTGGACAGCAGACAAAGTTGCAATTATTAACGGTGCAAATCCCAAATCAGTCGTCGCAGCTACTAATAGCAGCAAACTGTTAATTGATAGCGTTTCTGTGGGGACGGACGGTATAGTCGATCGACCGCGAGAACTAACACTCACCAGTGACGGTAGCCGTGCTTATGTAGTGATGGATCGTTCAGGGCGCGTTGCTGTAGTCGATCCGATGACGCGGCAACAGATTGACACTCAGCCGAATACCGCTGGTATCAACTCGATAAATTTGCCGAGTGGTGCAGAAGGTCGATCGATAGTCATAGACCCCCGCGACCAATACGCCTACATCGCTGACGGAAAAATCGGCAGCAACTCCATCTACGTTCTCGACATCAACCCGTTTTCACCAACTTATCACCAAGTCACCCAAACCATCCCAGTCGGTACAGCACCAAGCGGTTTGCGGCAAATAGCCATTAGCAGCGACGGCAAAAAGCTGTTGGTTACCGCACCAAACGGCTCGAACAGCAACATTTACGCTGTTAACATCGACCCCAAAGACCGACCCAGCGACCCCAGTCAGAACCCTAAAAAGTGGAATCAATTAATCGGAAATATCACAGCCGATGAAGGGTTAGAAGGATTAGCTGCTACGGTCGATCCGCTGAAAATGACATTTACAAACAGCGGCAAAGATAGCAAAGGATTTGGGGTACTGGATATTACAAATAATAACCCGGTAAGTTTTGCTGCTACTACTCGCTATGCAAGTTTAGGGCTGGGTTCAACTTTTGATTACTTCGATGTGAATGAGGGAGTTTCGGTAACAGTTTTACCGGATGCGAGTTATGCGTTTGTTGTGGGTCGGAATGCGGATACGAAATTTTTCGGTCAGGAAATACCCAGCATAGATGGAGACCCGCGGGCCGGTAGCAATATCGGCATTATCAAAAACCCGCTGACGAATCCGCAATTAGTAGCAGCAACTCGACCCATTCCAGATGGATTCGCTACAGACTTAGCGCTGTCAAGTGATAGCAAGTTTCTTTACGCTTCCTATCCAAATTTAAGCGGTGCGAATGGCAAAGTTTATGTTTTTGATGTGGAGGAATTTGTCAAAACGCTGACCAACCCCAGTCAATTCCAAGTAGATAATAAAGGTCGGGGTGTTGGGCTGCCGTTGTTTAACAGCGCTACGGCACGAAATGCTACAATTGCTGACTTGGCGGCAATTCCAATTGACAATATTAATCCAGCGGTTAGTATTGCTGCTGATTTTCAGATTCTGACTGATGCGAACAATCAATATACTTACGGCGTACCGCCGGGAAGTAAGAAAGCTCCCGTTTCTGTGACTAACCCTCGCGGTTTGGCGGCGACACCGCTAGATTGGCTGGATTTGAAAGAGCCGATAGGTACTAGCAAGAGTTCAGAAAATCCCCTTAACCCAAAGTTCCAATGGAGTTTTGACAGTCCACCGAATCAGGACATTACAGAAGTTAATCTCTTCGTCAGCCTGTTTGACGAAGGTGAGGGACTTTTGCCGTGGGATAAAGTAGTTGATTTACCAGATCCTAACGGTAACAAATTTCTCTCCGACCAAGGATTGAGCAAACCCCAGCAGTTAGGTTTACTGACAAAACCTTGGAACACATCTTCTTACCACGGTCAAGAAAACGATTTCAATCCCAACCGCATTTTAACTGCGACTTGGCAGAAAGATAGCACCAATATCGGCAAGTGGACTTTCGATGGCGGTAAAACATTTACTCAGGGAACCAATACCAGCTTTACACTTCCTCCCAGTCTCAAACTGACTGCCGGCCAGAAGTATAATTGGGCAGTTGAAGCTTGGAATAAAGAAGGAAAACGCAACGAGGAGTTTGGTAATTTCTGGACGCCGCTACCGCCAGCCCTCAACGGTGACAATACCTTCAGCAGCGTCACCGTGCTGACCCACGGCTTTAAACCTCCATTTTTGGATAAGCCGGGAATTCCTTCAGAGTTTTACCAAATGGGTAATAGCATTGCCAATGCAGGTATCGACGGCGGCGGTTTGATGATGAAGTACGACCTGCCTACTGGTAACTGGGTTCCTGTCAACAAAAATGGTGCAGTTTCCCCAGACTTCCAAGCAGGTTTGAATCCCAAAACCGACCCAAACTATCTCACTAAGCTGGGAAGTTATATAGCTCCATACCTTGCCCAAAAACAACCGTTAGTCCTACTGAATAACTGGTCAGAAAATAATGAATCGGCAGTTCCTGATTCAGGCTTCACAGAAGCAGCAGCAGATGCTTTCTTTACTTCCCTCGTGCAATTGGATGGAGTGCTGAAGAATAAAACCAGCCCTACCAAACAAGGTGCAGTTTTCAATTCACCGCTGCACTTTGTTGGTTTCAGTCGGGGTACAGTTGTTAACAGCGAAATTATTCAGCGTTTGGGAACTTATTTTCCTGATGCTGGCGGCAAACCCAACTCTGGTACTCGCGACCTTCAGATGACAACTTTAGACCCCCATGATTTCAACCAACCGTCGCTAAATGTGGTGACCAAAAATTTCGGTGATTTCCGCGAACCGAAAGTTCAGGTGTGGAAAAATGTTACTTTTGCGGACAATTACTATCAGACAGTCCCGAATTTATTGAGCGGTACACTTACGCCTGCCGGTCGCAATATTCCGAATCTACCGTCTACTGAGAAGGGAACAGCCCCAGGACTTAAGTTTCCGCGAGAAGGTTGGAGGTCAGAAAATCCCGATCCTAATGGTAAGCTATTAGGAGAACCGGATTTGTCGGTTTTCTTGGGAACTAATAAAAATAACCCAGGTTACAATAACAGCCGTGCTGGGTTTACGACAGATCCTATACCGGGAGATGTACACGGACGTGTTGTGAGTTGGTACGGAGGAACATCCGACTTGCTTCCAACTAACTTTCCGTCCGATCAAAACTTAGAAGTTAATCCTGTATTTCGTCGGCGAGGCGATGGATATCGGGAACGGTTGTTCGATAAAGACTTTTCATTTAGCAATAGTGTTTTGACAGGCCCGGCTCGCGTTAGCCCTTGGTATACGCCGGAAAGCAAATTCCAACACGGTGCAGATGCTGCTCCTTGGGAAGGGATTGGTACGGGCTGGTTTTATTCGGCTATGGGTGGCGGTTACAGTTCGCGCCCTAAAACAAATGTAGAGCGTATCCCGGTTGATTTTGACAATACTTATGATGCCAGGATGCGAGGAGATGCGGCAGTTCCTACTTTGTTTAATGGGAATTTTGATGCTGTTTTCGATCCGAAGGGAGTGACTCGAACTCCTTTGTCTAAGGGTCTACCTGGGTGGTCGTTCCACAACGGTCAATCCGATCCAAATATTGATTTAGTTCAAAGTTTGGAAGACGTAAAACTTATCCAAGGGAACAGCGAACCAAACTATGCCTTTAAGTTAGAAACCAGCAAGGTGAAGGAAATTGTTCACAATCGGTTTGTTGTACCCGATTGGGGCGCTCTTCGATTTGATCTGCACGCACCAAAGATTGCCAATAGCTCTAATGCCAAATCTAAAGGTACGCTTGATGTTACTATTCGACCATCAGATCCATCAATTCCAGCGTTTTCTCAAACAATAACTCTTCAAAAAGCTGAAAATAACACGGATAGTAATAAAGCTCCGGCTAGTTACCTAACAGATAAATACAAAGTAGATTACGGGATAGAAGGCTTTGAATCTTTCAATGTTGACGTACCAGAAAGATTGCGCGGTCAGTCGGCAACTGTTGAATTCAAGCTCGAAGCATCTATTCCTGTCTATCTGGATAATGTCTTTTTCCAAAGCGAGTCGCTGAGGTTTAGCAATCCAACTACAGCAAGAACTGACCTACTGACTAATAATACCTATCAAAATAACTATTTGATAGAGAAGCCACAGTACACTGTTTCCTATAATGGCAAAAAAAATACACCTAACTGGGTTAGTTGGGTTCTGGATGGCTCATGGCCAGGAAATATTAAAAGTAAAGACAGACCTGATGAGTTTGCGGTAGACCCCGACTTAAATAGTTCCTTTTACAAGGTTGCTCATAAAGACTATGAGTTCGATAGTCAAATTGATTATACTAAGAGGGACGACTATGAGCCATTTAAGCTTGAAAAGCCAGCTATCTTCTGGCCAGTACGGGGACACATGAGTGCTTCTAACGACCGAAATAGAAGCACAAAGGATATGTATGCTAGTTTCTTAACTACGAATATTGTTCCTCAAGATTCCAAGGGAAATGAAGGGGCTTGGCGCGGTTTGGAAAAGAAACTACAGGATTTGGCGCGTCTTAAAAATGAACAAAAACAGCCAACACCTTATAAGTTCTATATCTCTTCTGGTGTGTACGGTGCTGGTGGTGGAGAGTTAACAAAATATTCTACTCCTCCTACTGTGACAGTTTTAAATGAAAGAGGAAGAGTTGTGGAAGCTCCACTTAAGGATAATCCCAATTCTTTTAAAAATTTCAAAACAGCGGACGGCACTCGAACGATAACAGTTCCTAGTGCTCTCTGGAAAGTTGTGCTGGGATTCAAGCCAAATTCAACATCTGATAAGCCAGATTATTACTTTGCTTTTTGGATGCCGAACAATTCCTATGAAATTCAGAAGAGCCTAGATTACACGACAAAAGATGCCAAGGGAAATATTATCGTCAAAAATAATACCTTGGGCTGGGAAGAGCGTTTAATTCCCATTGGCAAGCTAGAAGAAAGACTTAATGCAGATTTAGAAAAATCTGGTGACTCATTTAGATATGACTTTCTTTCTCAGATTAAAGATCCTAACAGCAAGGACAAAATGAAAAAAATCATATCCCTTCTCCCCTAAAGACCTGGTTAAACTAACTTCCTCTTTTGCTGAGGGTAGGTAATTAGTTGATATAGCGCGTCTAAATCATTTGTATAGATATGTAGGGGCGATGCCAAGAGTGCCTGCCCTAAAAATCACGGGATCACTACGAAACAATTGCCCCTACAAAGATTATACAACTGATTTAGACGTACTTTGGTAGCGACGAATTAGTCTTCACTATTCCAAATAGTGCCATCGGGCATGATAGTATCTTTAAAGTAAACGTCTGTGAAAACAACCGTTCCAGGTTGGTAATTGTTAACTTCACTTATTTTAAATTCAGTGCCAAAGAAGTTAGCTCTCGTCAAGTCACACTTAGAAAAACCCACCCCATTTTGAAACTTAGCATCCCTAAAATCACTATCAATTAAGTCACAAAAACCAAACCCGGTGTCAATCATTTTGGCTCCACTAAATTTGCATCTACTCAAATTAGTTAGGTGAAAACCAGTTTCCTGTAAGTCACTTCTGCTGAAATTTGCCCCAGTCAAATCCGCTCTGCG
>NZ_JAEQCE010000074.1:0-28239 GCF_020738665.1 Microcoleus sp. PH2017_08_TRC_O_A | reverse complement strand
ATTGGTAAATCTAGTTTGGTAGCAGTTTGGTAGTGTTCGATCGTAGTAAACCCGAATTTGGTTGCTGCTACGAATCGGTATCATTAAGCACATTTTTTTTAAAATATTGTGCAAATTGTCGATCAAAAAACCGTAGTTTATTGTTGTTCCTGGTGATTCTCTTATTTTGAAGCAAGCAGCTTTTCAAGTTCACTAGCGGCTAAACGTGGATCTCGCACCTGACCCAGATGTTCGGTCGGGGCGCGCCTGGTTCTAAGTACAGTTCGGAAACTATCGCCCGCTGGCTGGAAACAGAGGAGGAAGCAGTGCGCGTGCGGATTGCAGAGTTGATGCGCCGCCGATCTAAATGGCCGCCAAGTTTGCCTTAGCTTGCAGCATCGAAGTCGAAAAATTAACACGCTCGATCTAGACCGACTTCGGCGTTTGGCTGCCATCCGAACTGTTGAAGGATGGCAGCGCGAGTCGCTATTGTCGTCCGTGTCGGTTGGGTATCGTCGCTCGTTTTAATGCGCTCGATCGCGATATTCGAGCTCGCTTGCTTTTTCGTGCGCTCGCCTTCATGCACCGTCGCGAACTAACAGCAAGTTCAATATCAAATTAGCGGCAGTGCGATCGCAATATTCGAGCTCGCACCGTTGCAAGACATCAATCGCAAAAAACTGCCGATCGATCCGACACTGCTGCCGAACGTTAAATTAGTGGCGAGTGTTAAAATCAGCAAAAATAGCTTGTTTTTCGACCCGGCAATGCAGTCAAAAAAACTGAAATTTCGATGCCCCAAGTATGAAGCTGCTGAAGCGTTAAAAAACGGTGCAAAGCGGAATAAGTACGGTAGCGCAATATCCGCCTCCATCCCCCCAGCCAGCATTTGCCCGCATCCCGATTTCCGGCAAAGAATGCCGCTTCTTTTCTGCTGTTTCCGAGGCAAAAGCAAAGGCTCCATCCCATGCCCTGTATGCTTTTGAAGCAGCGCAAACCGACTGGAGACGAAAGTTGGACGAAAGTTGGACGAAAGTTGGACGAAAGTTGGACGAAATGGGATAAATGTTGGACGAAAGTTGGACGAAAGTTGGACGAAAGTTGGACGAACAAACTCCGTACAAAATAAAATTGCAGCGCCGCGTTTGGTCAGTGTTTCGTCCAACATTTGCCACGTTTAGACACCGATCGACCCATGCAAAGTCCAACATTTGCCGCGTTGAAATTCGGTATAATCAAGCACTGAACGCTGTCAGTATTGCACTCTCGATCGACCGGCTTTTCGCAGTTTGTTGAAAAGGTTATACGAATATTCGTTCTTGTTTTGTGGAGTTTCCCCGCCGGGTCGATCGAACGCGCGATCGACTTTTTGTTGGTAGGTTCGGGTTGTCCAAGCGAGTGCGGGGGCGCGTTCGACGGGCGAGTAATTTTAGCGCGGGCGATCGGCGGGCGAGTCAAAACCGAAGAATTGTTGGGATGTTTCGGCAGTTATTATCAAGAGGGATCGCGAAGTTTTTATTAGTTCGAGATCCTCGGGTTTCCGCGTCGAGCGACTGCCGCCGGACGGTTTATCCTTTACGCTGCCGGCACTAAATCTGGAGCTATTTCTCCCAAGAAACGCTGGTTAACTATTTCCCGATAAGCCTCTAAATCGGGCTGCCAATTTTCCAAAAGCTTGTACAAGTGTTGCAGCTTTTCGCCTTCTAATTCCCCTACAATCTCGTACTGGAAGCTGCCGGAAAACAATACTGCGGGAGTTGGCTCGGCATCTTGCAGTTGCAACAAAGCTTCGGCAACGCTCAAGTTAAGTTCTCCTTGTTCTAAAGAGTAAACTAAATTAACCGCTGCTTTTACAGGAGCTTTTCCCACATCAGACCAAGTACCGGGAGATAATAAAGTGGAGGTAATGTACTCGCGGGCTGCATTTTCATCTCCCCCTTCAAAGGTGATGAAACTTCTAGGATTGATGCTCAACGTTTGGTAGTCGGTGCGGGGTAGCGCTTCAACGTACTTGCGGATAATGTCGGGGATTTTTACGTCTTCTTGTGACTTTGTACTCAGGGATTCGATGAAGGTGATGGCGTTTGATTGGGCGACGATGTTGATGCCGTTGGTGAAGGCAACTTGAGAGATTTGGGGGCTGAAAACGGGAGGGCGGGCTAGTTCCCAGTCGGGTGGAACGATGCCGCTGTATTTGAGGAAATCAGAGTTGAGGAGGGTTGGGGAATGGTTTTTGGCTGTTAGGGCTAAGGCTAGTTCTTGAATGGTTACTGTAGGTGTCATGGTTGTTTGTAGAGCAGTATTATGTTGTATAATATACTGTGTGGGTGCGTTTTGTACAGGGGAAGTGGAAGTTAGTTTGCGATCGATATTGGGTTTTTCGGAGCGAGAAGAAGATTATCAGCAGTCGCAGGGGAACTTCAGAAAATTCATCTGAAGGTAAAATTTATGCTCATAGCTTGCCAACGGTTTAAATCGGCTGTAGTTGGATGCTGGTAGCGCTTGCTCTAGCGCGAGCGTACCCGAGCTTCCATTTTTATAAACAGATACTCGATCATAAACTTAACTCCATCATTATTAAGTCGGTAAGTTTTTTAATTGAGCAATAACTTGTTCAGCATGATAGCGCTCGACAAAGAAATCTTGTCCGATTCTAACTAAGCTTTTACAAATAGTGGCAGAGTCTTCTGCAAGCCTTCGAGGAATTTTGCGATATGCTAAATCTCCAAAGATGTTAAGAATGACTCCACCTAATTGTTGGTCAGCTTTTTCAACTAATTTTAACAATGTAAATAAAGCATTCGGCTCACTCAATATATATTGAGCAGCTAAAATTGCAGCTTTTGTATCCAGAGAATCCTCTGATTCCAAATACTTTGGGAGTGTGGGAATCATCTCTAGCGTTCCTAATACGCCAATAGAGAAAGCCGCATAAGAGCGAACAGGTTCATAAGAATCTTCTAAAGCTAATTGAAGTGCTTCAAAAATTGTTGCATCCCCTACATCCGCAATATGCGATAGTGCTTCCGCTGCCGATGCCCGAACAATCCAATCTGGATCGTTACAAAGTATAAAACTAATTGCGTCTTTCGCTTTTTTGTAACTCAGCAGAGAAAGTGAATCGACTGCTTCCGCTCTGACTAAATTTTCTGGATCGACCAACATTTTCATGAGTGCTGGTCCAACCGTCTCTATTTCTTGGTCTCCTATCCAGCCTAATACCTCTACTGTTAACTCTTTCACATTATTTTCCGGTGAATGCAGAAGCTCAATTAAAGTTGCACAAGTCTCCTGAATTTCTATATCTTCTAGTTCTAGATCCTTCAGTTCCATAATTGCTGGTATTTGTTTGGAAGGATCATTAGAACAACAATCTTCTAAGAGATTTTTAATAATAGGATCGATCAGGAAATCTACATCCTTAATTTTCTAACTTATTGTAACCTACTTTGGTTTGTCCTTCTTCGGTTTTTTCTGGTTTTTTGTTTGGCGACTCTGCCGGGTCTTTTGTTGTTTCTGCTCTGAATTAAATTACCAACTTTATCGTAATCGTAATCAGCCAGAGTGCGATTTCCATCCTTCACCGTATCCAAACGATTCAGCTTGTCGTAACCGTAAGAAGTCGTTCCCGTGAGTGCATCGGTAACTCGAACTAAATTGCGACGAAACTGTAGCGTAGTCCATCATTTTTATGGTATACTCAGAGCTAAGCACGCATTTGTGCTAGGGTCAACCTTTGATGCACCACTCAATAAATCAATTTTGTGGCTTGTAAAACTTACGGAAAAACAAAAGTTGTCTATTGCCTAAACCGCAAAAAAGCTATGGTGAACATGACAACGGGAATTTGACTCTATTTTCATTCAATAAAGTTCAAAAAACAACAAAAGAAACTCTATGAGAAGTATTTCGAGTTTACCTGAGTCACACTGGCCATTTGTAGACCCCCAAAATGTTGCTGTTCTCACATCAACTGACATCCTTCATGATGATAAACCTATTCTTTTTGTCTCTCATGATGTTGATGATGGAGCATGGCAATTTCACACAGGTAAAGATTTATCAATTGATAAAGCAACTATGGTTGCATTAGCCAGGGTAGTAGCGTTAGATCCATCTGTGAGAGAATTAGCCGATTTACCATTAGGTTGGATCGCAACTCGCCAGACACTGACAACTCCCTGGGTACGTTCGTTTAAGTAAGTCGGCGCTTTAAAATGCAACTATGTAAACGATTGTAAAGTGTCCAAAGGCTCTCTACTGGCTGACTTAAGCCTATTTACATACTGTTACAGTTTCGGTTTAATCCCGCCTACCTACTTACCAAAATCAGTAGTTGAGCTACTTCAGGGAAGCTTGTTTGACTTGGCTCGATTTCTTGCTCTTGATATTAATCTAGCATTTTGGTAACTGTTTGATCCAGGTGTCACACTGGGATCTGCTGGTGTTTTAGGCATTAGATGATCGACCTGAGCTTCATTAGATGGAGGAGTAACTCCGGGCTTATTTTTTTGGGGTGGAACGAGTATTTCTCCTGTTTCGTCATCCCTCAATACACCACCATTTCTTTTTTTATTTTCTTCATAAATTTTTTTCTTTTGAGCAGCAGTGAAGTCTTTACCTGGTGCTACAGTCGGATGATCTGGCAAATGATCGTATGGACCAGGATCACCAGCCACAGTATCTTCCTCATCATCCTCATCTTTATCATCCCCAGACGTACTCATCGCCAGATAAATACCATAGGAAGCCAGAAAAGCAGCCACCGCAATTGATGTTCCCAACTTAACTGTGGGAACACTCCAAGACACCCAAGAAATCGCAGACAGAGCACCGATAGTCGCCATCACCGAGTTAAGTTCGCCCATCGTCGTAGATAACCCACTCGGATCGATGTAACTAACCGGATTAGCATGAGCATACAGATAATCATGCCGCGACATCGGATCGGAGCGACGCCCTTCATAACTATCAACACGAGTAAAACGCCCCACACTTGGATTGTAATACCGCTGCCTCAAATAGTATTGACCTAAGTCTTCATCAAACTGTTCTCCTGCAAACAAGTAATCATTTTCTACATTACCAGCAGATGCAATTAAATTCCCAAACGCATCATAGGTATAAGTATCAGTAACAACACCATTTCCATCAGTCAACCCCCTCGTACTGCCCAAACCATCAACCAAATAATACGAATCATTAACCCCCCTTTCCTGAGAAATCAAATCCAACCCATAAACATAACTAGCAGCAACTACACCATTAACACTCTCCGACAAAACCTGGGCATAATCGCGATTCTTATCAACCAAATAGTCAGTCTCCACCCCATTAACAGTCTTACTAACCCTCACCCCATCAGTATCATAAGCATAACTAACAGACAAATTAGGACCCGTTACCCCAACCAAACGATTCTCCTGATTCCAGTTGTAAGTCACGGTTTCAACAACATTGTCAGCAGCATCCTTCTTAGTCCTTGTCTTCGTATTTCCATTGGCATCGTACCCGTACTCAACGCTACCAAGGGGCACGCCCTGAAGCCTTAATTCCTCCCTCGACAACCTGTCATTATCGTCATAGATATAAGTGGTCGCCCCAGCAACAGAATCAGTCTTGCTCAACCGATTCCCCACCGCATCGTAACTGTAACTAATCGTGCGGTTGCCATTAACCGAATCGGTAATTGTCTCTTGGGTCAGCCGATACAAATCGTCATATTCGTACTCAACCTTCCGCCCGTTTTGTTCGGTAACGACCTTGCGATGACCGACCGGATCTAACGTATAATCGAAGCTTTGAAGCGTTACATTATTCCTTTGATAAGTCAACAACTTCAACCGATTCAACTCATCGTAAGTCCTCACTTCCTCCACACCATTAGGCAATTCTGTTCTCGACAAATTCCCAGCAGCATCGTAGAAATACTTCGTTTCTGCCAAATCCGGGTCGATAACTTTCTCCAAACGATTTTGCTCGTCGTACTCGTACTTAGTCGTGCCAGCAGGAGTCCTGACTTCCGTGCGATTTCCAGGATCGTCGTAATCGTACTCAATCGTTACATTGCTGCCAGCCAAATAAGGACCGTCCGGGTCTTTTCTCGAAACCAACCTGCCGCGTTCGTCGTAAGTAAAAGTAGTCGTACCCCTTGCATCAAAAACTGTCTGAATTTGCCCGCCAGCGGTATAAGTAACAGTCACCGGAGTTTCGCCACTACCGGGTGCAAACTGCTTGGAAGTCAAACGATTTTCAGCATCGTAACCGTAGGTAACAGTATTGCCGTTAAAATCAGTTACAGTCTTGACGTTTCCTACCTCATCGTAAGTAGTAATCGACCTTTGAGTTAGCGGCAACTCAACAGCAACGCGGCGGCCGTTTTTATCGTACTCGAAATCAGTCTGCTGACTTTCGGCATCTTTCTGCCAAATCAACCGCCCCGCTTCATCGTAACCGTACTCAGTTCTCAAATTAATTGGATTAGTTCCCGACTGATTCAAAGTCTGTACAACAGCAGTCAACCTACCCAAAGCATCGTACTCGTACTTGACAGTTTTCCCAGCAGAATCAGTAGTAGAAATGCGCCGTCCCAAACTATCATATTCAGTCTTAGCAGTCGGATTATTTGACAGATTCTCCGGCGTAGAATCGGGATAAATAGTCTTCACCAATCTTCCCAAATCATCATAGTCGTAACGAGTCACCCGTCCTTTAGCATCAATACTCGCAACAGTCCGTCCCGCATCATCGTATTCTGTCTTAGTCCGGGGATTATCCAGATTGCTGGGAGTATCGTCGGGATAAATAACCTCTACCAACCGACCGTTATTATCATACCGATACTCAGTTCGATTTCCCCTCTCATCAATCCGCGCTTTCACATCGCCATTCTTGTAATACTCAGTCTTACTTCTGGGATTATTCGACAAGAAAGCAGGCGCAATATCGGGATAAATTACCTGAGTCCAATCAATTGTAGCAGGAGTTTGACCCGGAGCAACTGCTTGAATCAACTGAGCTAGCGTATCCACTGCATCCGCATAAACAGTCTCAATCAACCGCCCAGCATCATCGTAATTGTAGTGAGTTGCGTGCTTGTCTGGGTCAATCGTTGCCCGCAAACGACCGCCCTTATCATAAATGTTAACCGTTCGAGGATTGTCTGCAGGATTACCGAGAGTATTGTCGGGATAAATTGTCTCAACCGACTGACCTTTGCTATCGTAGCGGTAATCAGTTTGGCGTAACAAAGCATCAATGACAGCAATTTGATTGCCGTTAGCATCGTACCTGTATTCTGTCACCTTGTTCTCAGCATCAGTCACAAACCTGACTTTGCCGTTAGTATCGTAATCAGATTTACTAACTAAAGTTTGCACCCCCGAAGGAGTAGTAACAGTGCGAGTTTCAGTTTTGCGGTTGCCACTGTTATCGTAAGTGAAAGTTGTTGTATTTCTATCAGCATCCTCAACCGAAAGTACATTTCCCGAAGCATCGTAGGTAAACTTAGTGACTTTATTAGCTGCATCGGTAAGAGTAAGGAGATTTCCCCTCATATCGTAACTGAACTTACTAACATTACCCTTTGCATCCTTAGTTGTCAGCAAATTTCCACTAGGAGAATAGGTATAAGTCGCAGTATTCCCCAAAGCATCAGTCTCAGTCAAAACCTGTCCCCGACTGTTATAAGTCCACCGAGAAACATTCCCCAAAGCATCCTTCTCAGTTAACTTATTCCCCTTAGCATCATAAGTCCACTCAGTCTTCGACCTCACCTCAACCAAATTCCCAGCAGCATTTAACTCGCTAGTAATCACAGTCTCAGTCCAAACATTATTGTTGTCATCAAAAGTCCTGTCAATCCGCTTTCCTAGCGGGTCAATCTCAGTCAGAACATTCCCGCGACTGTCATAAACATAAGTAGTCTCCTTCCCAAAAACATCCTTAACCTTCTGAATCGAATTATTCGGATCGTAAATCAACTCCACCGCCGAACCATTCGCATCAACCATCTGTTTCAACCGACCTTTCTCATCATACTCAGTCTTCACCCCACTCCTTCCCAAGGGGTCAATAACCTCAGTTAAAAAGTGCGGCCTGTCTGCATCTTCATACTTAAACTGAGTCCGATTATTCTCCCTATCCTTAACAGCAATCAAATCCCCTTTCGCATCATATTCATACTTAACCTTTTTCCCATCCGGGTCAACAACACCAACAATCCTCCCCTGAACATCCCTCTCAAAAACCACCGACTTACCAGTCGAACTCACAATCCCCGCATCGCTAAAACTCAACTTATTCCCATTACTATCAGTAGCAGTCAGCAAATCCCCAGACTTCGCATCAATCTCGTAAACCAATCCCTCCTGCGTCGTCAGTATATAAACACCACCAAAGGCAGGATTTTCAGGATTGAAGGGCTGTGCGTTCACCCCGTAATACCCGTTCTCATTCCTGACCAAATTCGCATCCTTCACCGTCAAAGTCATCGTCGAACCCTTCTGAGACTCAAACGCAGGTTTGTACATCGCAGCCCCCGGCCCCATCGCCCCCAAATACTGATTCAAATGGTGCGGAGTCGGCTTAAAAGTAAAGGTTTCCCGCTTACCTCCGGGTAACGTAATAAACACCTTAGTCTTACTGTCAAACGGTACGGTATTGATTCCCAACTCCTCATAAGTCGGGTCTGGTTTTAGCGAAGTCTTCAAATCAGTATCCCGGAACTCCATCCGCCAGCCGTAGCCGAAATCATCTGTGGCATTAGCATTCAAAGAATCGTAAGTTCGAGTCACGCTAATCGGAATTCCAGCAACAGGAACAGATAAATCAGTAAAGGATAACCGGAAATTACCCAACTTCAAATCACCCGCAACATTCACGGTTCTTTCAGTAGTAGAACCGTTACCCTTAGCATCGAATGCAGTGAATTTCAGAACGTAAGCGCCGTTAGCTAAAACAGTCGGGTCGAAGGTAGCAACCGTGCCGTTAGTAACATTAGCAGTTCCCCGATAAACTTCCTTAAAATTATTGCTGCCGACGGGAGCCATTTCCAACGTATAGTATTGCAAATTGCTGTCAAAAATTGTGCCGATTATATTGACAAGTGCCGTAATTTCTGTATCAGATTCTAAATTGATCGTGAGAGTTGGAGCATTGACATCAGTGGGGTCAATTGCTGCTACTGTTTGAGTCGCAGTTCCGGCATTTCCAGCCGCATCTAGTGCCGTGGCAATTGCCGTGACAGTTCCTAAATTATTTAACTTGACAGTTGCTTTGCCTTGTGCGTCGATAACAACCGGAGTGCCGTTAATAGTCAGACCTAAAGATTCGACTTTGACGTTATCTACAGCATTGACTGTAAACGTAACGGAATCGCCGATATCTGCCGGATTCTTGCTGGCAATTAAATTGACTTTCGGGGCTATTGTATCGGCAACAACGCTTAAATTGTAGGAAACAGTAACAGTCTTGCCAAACGTATCGGCGATCGCAATTTGTACCGGTTTAACCGTACCGATATCACTTGCAGCAGGCGTCCAACTAACGCGACCGAATTCATCAACAGTCATGCCGGTGGGCGCTTGCACTAAAGTGTAAGCCAGCAAATCCCCTTCCGCATCCCTAGCCTTCAAATCGTAACGGTAAGTAGCGCCCCCAGCAACAGACTGCTGCGCCGGTACGGTAGGAATAACGGGTGCGGAATTAGCCCTGGCAGTCAGGGTAAACCCTTGGGCCGCCCCCAAACCGCCGGCATCAACAGCGCCGACTGCGATTTGATGGTTGCCCGCAGTCGGATTGTCCCAAGTCAGCAATCCAGTAGTTGGGTTTATAGTCACTCCCGCCGGGGCTTGCAGCAACTGATACGTCAAACTGCCACCGTCGGGGTCGGTAGCCCTTACTTGATAGGTATACTGACTCCCCAAAGATGCTGCAAATACCGGAGTCGAAACCACAGCCGGAGGTTGATTGATAGCAGCCGTCCCCACAGACACCGCAAACTTCTGATTCCCTACGCCTCCCTGGGCGTCGGTAGCTAAAACCTCCACTTCATAAGTACCGACAGCATTGGCACCCGGAGTCCATTCAATCGCACCGGTGCGGCCGTCAATCTTCATGCCTTCGGGCTTAGTTCCCAAGCTGTAGCGCAGGGAGTCGTTTTCCGGGTCAGTCGCCAATACCTGATATTTGTAAGTTTGGTTCGTCCCGGCAACCGTCACCGGCATCGAAACAATGGCAGGTGGCGTGTTAATCCCCGTTACTTTCAAGGTGAATTCCTGACCGGTATAGGAACCGAGGGCGTCAGTCGCCCGCACCGCCACGGTGTGTTCCCCGACTTGTCCGGCCACTGGCTGCCAACTGAGGCTGCCAGTTTTCGGGTCGATTACCATACCCTTGGGCGCGCTGTCAAGACTCCAGAATATCGGGTCGCCGTCGGGGTCGTTGGCGGCGGGTTGGTAGCGGTAAACTTTTTCTAAATTAGTGACCGCATCCGGTACCGAAGTAATGGCGGGCGGGCGGTTGGCAGTGGAATTCGACACGCCCACAGTCCAGGATTGAGTGTCGGTGCCGCCTTGTCCGTCGCTAACCGATACCGACACTGCCTGCGGGCCGGTTTGCGCTGCCGTAGGAATCCAAGCGATGGCGCCGGAGTTTGTGAGAGTCATCCCCACGGGGTAAGAAACCAGAGTAAAGCTGGTAGGGTTCCCGTCGGGGTCGGTTGCGGCCAGTTGGTAGAAATAACTGCTGCCGGTACGGGCTGAAGTACGGGGAGTGGAGGTAATGTCGGGCGGGCGGTTGGGAATCGGTTCGATTACCCGCAGTGGCACTTCCAGTTTGACCGGCGAACTCTTGCTGTCGGTGGCCAGTACGGTGAAAGAAGTCGCGCCCAACTGTATTGCTGTTGGCGTCCAAGTTACCAATCCCGTGGCTGGGTCGATTGTTACTCCTGCCGGGGAACCCGCTTGCAGGGAATAAGTAATGCTGTCGCCGTCGGCATCGGCCGCTACCGCCCGATACTCGAACCGCTTACCTGTTTGAGGAAGCAGGTTGGAGGGTGCGGTGGAAGTAAAGACTGGAGGGTTGTTGGGCGGCACCAGTTCCACCTCAACATACTGCAAAGCCTGACCGCCCTTGCCGTCATTCGCCCGCAAAGCGACGTTGAACTTCACAACGGTTGGTGCGGAATCTCCTCTACCGAAAGCAATCAAGCGATCGCGCGTCGCCCGCAGCTCTTTATAATATTCTTCAACCTGGGCTGCCGTCGGAGTCCAAACTACGGTGCCGTTTTTCGGGTCTACGCTCATCCCTGGGGGACTGAGCGCCAAACTATAATTTACCTCGTCAGCATCCGGGTCGGAAGCCAAAGCCCTATAAACTAAGGATTCGCCGGCACTCAGCCTGTAGGGGGGCGCTAGAGTCAGGAAAGTGGGGTCGGAGTTGGGCGGTTCCTCGGCTTTGTGGACGCCGAACAAGCGAGTGAAAGTTTGTCCCGCAGCGGTAACGGTATCCGCAAAATTGGGAGCGGCGGGGGCAGTCTGCGCGTAACCCGAGGGCGGCACGACCCGCACCCTGTAAGTACCGGGCTCCAGGTTGTCGAAGGCAAACTGATAGTTGGTAGCGCCCAAACCTTCAGAATTGTTTTGCGCGGTCAACTGTTTCGGTTCGTTGGGGTCGAGCGTGCCGTTGTTGTTGAGGTCTAGATAAACCGGCACGTTTTCCTTTAACGGCTCCAGAGTGTAGCGGGGGTCAAAACCGCCAAAAACACCGCTTAACTGGTCGATATCGCTCAAAATTACGGCATCTGGATCGATTTTTTTGAGGGTATCCAGAGTCGAATATTGGCCGATACCGAAGGCTGTTAGACCGATGCCCTGGGACTGGAGGTCGGCCCTCACGTTCGCTGCAACAGTGGCATCCAGAGCACCGTAGCCGTCGGACATGAAGATAACATTCTTATCTCCCGGCATCAAAGGAACTAACTGGTCGATCGCTTCTACGGCATGGGTAAAATCGTTATGACCGTTGGGGGTGGTATAAGTGCTACTTGCCAGAATTTCCCGAATGTCGAAGATGCCGTTGTTGTTTTTATCCGCCAGCGGGGTCGTGTAGAACTGAACTCCCGGGGTTGCGGGGTCCATATCTTGAATGAGAGCGCTGTTTTGATGAGGAATCAGCCCGATATTAACTCGATCGCCCAAACCTTGAGCTATGAGGGTATCGATGAGAGTCAGCGTAGCGGCGACTTGAGCTTTGAGGACGTTATCCACGGAGGTCGGGCCGGCAAACGGGGCAGCGGTACTGCCAGAAACGTCGATCGCCACTATAATAGCCGGATTGTTACCCTTAACTAATTTAGAATCTCGGAAACGGTTGCCGTTTAAGTCATCAAATACCGCTCCCTGAATTTTACCCAAGGCACCGTAAGCATCCACGGTAAAAGTTTGCAAGCCTTTACCGCCGCGCGGGTCTGCCACTTCGACGGTAAAGTCAGCCTTGCTCCCAGGCAAAATATTTTCCGGGAACCACAGCAACTCTCCGCTATCGCCATTTATCAATGCCCCCAGCGGGCCGTCAACCAAGCGGTATTTGAGTCGGTCGCCGTCGGGGTCAACCGCCACTAATTGATAGCGGTAAATTTTATCGTCGAGCCCGAAGCGCTGCACCGGTTCGCTGACGATAACCGGGTTGCTGTTAGTCGGGTCCGGCCACACCCGAATGTTGTATTCTTGAATGTCCTTGCCGCCTTGACCGTCTGATGCTTCCAGCTTCACGGGATACAAACCGGTCGAACCGCCCGCGTTGCTGCCCGTTTCTCCCGTCCCCGGAGTCACAATATCCGCTGCCGTTTTCTCGTAGCGCAGGGTCCGGAACTGGTAATTGACCGGAGCGGTGGAAGTCGAGCCCTCTATTAGCAAAGCGTACTCTCCCGTAGCTGGCAGCTCCACTTCCAAATCGTAGCCGAGCCAATTACTGCCGCCAGGAACCACTTTGTTGTCAGGGCCGATTAGTTTCCAGAAATTTGAAAAATTACCGACAAGAGAATCGAAGAACAGGCGATCGCCCTTTGTGCCGGAAAATTTGTAGAATTTGCTTTGCTGTCCGTTTGGCAAAGAATCTGCCACCGGCAAGTTAAAGGGCATGGCAGTAGCAGAGGACAGTTCTAGGAGTTGGAACGAGTAGTTTTGGTTGGTTGGTTGCTGACCTTCGATTGCCAGTTGGTACAAACCATTTTGAGTCAAAGTGACCGGTTCGACATCAGTGTACTGGAAGTTACCCCTAGTAAATACTGCTTTCCCAGTTGGGTCGTATAAAGTTGCAGAGACATTAGTTCCCACCATGCCGTTGAAAGCCACTCGCAGGCCTTCCACGCCTTCAAAAGTGTAAACTTTGGCCTGCGTTCCGTTCGTCATTTCCGATACAACACCGCCAATTTCCAAGTAATTGACGGACGGAGCTCTGAGACTCTTGGGCAACTCGGCGATGCGGAACTGGTAGTTGCCACTGGAAGAGGGATAATAGC
Source organism: Microcoleus sp. PH2017_08_TRC_O_A (assembly GCF_020738665.1). Lineage (NCBI taxonomy): Bacteria > Bacillati > Cyanobacteriota > Cyanophyceae > Oscillatoriales > Microcoleaceae > Microcoleus > Microcoleus sp. PH2017_08_TRC_O_A. The sequence goes on along the minus strand of NZ_JAEQCE010000074.1, from coordinate 14,738 downwards.
CGTATACTTGCACGGTGTATTCCCCTGAAAGCGGGAGCGTCAGAGGCTCCGTATTCAAGCTGGTGTCTTGGTTGTCAAATACTATGGTGCCGTCTTGGGCTATCAACCTTGCCCTGATTTGCCAGTTGTTGGTGGTGGTGCTGTTGTTGATGCTGTCAAAGAAGATTTGAGTGCCAGCATTGGCGGTAAATGTGTGGTTGTTGGTAACGCCAGCCACCAGCGTACCGCTAATTGTAGAATTGAGTCCGCTAGCAACCGTCGAGGCTGGCGTGCTGTCGGCTGCGTTAAAACTGTAGCTGACGGGTGAAGAGCTGTTTCCGGTAACGGCCAAGGCGTACAAACCTGCTGTCGGTAACGCCACCTTAAAATCTGGTGAGTTCCAAGCGGGGGTAGCAATTGCTTTGCTATCAGGTCCGTAAAGCACCCAATTTCCGTTGTTCCACGCAGCAGCATTTAAATCGAAGTTTAATACTTGACCTTGGCGGCCGGTAATTTGATACAAATCAACTTCCCCTGCTTCAGCAGTACCGGTATTGAGTGCAGCCAAGTTTAGAGGAGTTGCTTTAGCTAAATCGCTCAATCTAAAGCTGTAATTTCCCGTGTTATTGTTGCTGCCATCAACTACCAGGCGGTAAGTCCCGCTGGCATTCAAAGTTTGTGACAGCCAGTCACTATTTGTACTGCGGTTAGTTATTGCGTAGCCTGATGGCTCAACAACCACACTGCCAAAAGGATCGTAGAGCTGCGCCGACAAATTGCTGTTCCCAGTTAGACCATCAAAAAACAGCTTTTGTCCGACCTTTCCTTCAAAAGTATAGGTATCTTTTTCACCGGCTTTTCCGATGCTTTGACTGACAGTTTGACCGAGTGTTAAAGGCACTGTTGTTAACTCGGGTCTTACCACTTTAAACTCGTAATTGTTATTAGGTCTGTCCTGACCGGATAAAACTAACGAATATTCGCCAGTAACGGGCAAAGCTCGTTCGTCGTCAGAAGCCAAGCCTTTATAGGTCAGTTGCTTGCCGTAGGGGTCGTAAAGGTAATAGTAATTGTACGGATCTCCGGCAGTCATATCGATGTAGGCATAGCTGCCTGCTGCACCTTGAAACTTGTAGGTTTTAGCTTCGCGCTTGCTAGTACCAAAGTCGCCAGAGATAGGAGAATCTAAAGTCAAAGTTTCGCCAGCAGCCAAATCGAGCAAGCGGAAATTGTAAGTATCCCCCGCTTTGTCGCCGGAGCTATCTACAATCAGTTTGTAATTGCCTTGTTTTTTAAGAACGACAGGTTCTCGATCTGAGTTGGCATATTGGTAGCCGTTATACCAATCGCCAAAAACTGTTGCTCCATCAGGATCTACCAATTTTACTGTGAGATTTGTCGGCGAATTTCCCAAGCTGTCAAACCACAATTTTTGACCGATAGTTCCCGAGAAAACATAGGTATCCTGTTCCCCAGGTTCGCTGACGGTACCGCTAACATTATCGCCCACATTGTAAGGTGTTGTAACGAGATCGGGCGTTACTATTTGCAGGTTGTAGTTGTTATTGGTGGCATTTTTACCAGAAAAAATTAGAGTGTATTGGCCAGAACTCGGCAGCTTTATCGGTTCGGTAACGGGCGAAATTGGTTCGTAGTCAGAAGCTAAGTTCTGAGATAAAAGTAGCGTGCCGTCGGGTTTGTAGACATAGTAGTAGTTGGACGCATCTCCCTGGAGGCGATCGAAATAGAGGGACTGACCTTGAGTGCCGTTAAACCGATAGGCAACGGCTTCCCGCTTGCTCGTGCCGAAGTTCCCCGTAATAGGAATATCTAAAGAAGTAACGGTTGCTGCTGTCGAATCGAGGAAGCGGAAACTGTAAGCGCCCGTATTGTCGTAGGAAGCGTCTAATTTTAAGGTGTAAGTTCCAGCCTCAGTTAAAGTCAGTAACGCTGAGTCATTGCTATCGTCACCGAGATTGTAAGTACCGATTGGATTGGGGCTGGTTGGCGAGTACAAATAAGCGGTAACATTGCCGTTCGGCAACAAGGTATCCAACCACAACTGCTGACCGGGACGGCCTGTAAAAGTGTAGGTATCTTGTTTTCCCGGTTCCGAGATCGTACCTGCTATTGTATCTCCAATTGCGTGAGGAAGGGTGACGAGATCGGGCGTTACCATCCGCAGGGCATAATTGTTATTCAGTTGCTCGGTTCCGTTAAAAACAAGAGTGTACTCGCCAGAACTCGGCAACTTTCTCGGTTCTGCAGTATTGTAAGGTTCGTCATAGATCAAGTTCTGATAGACAAAACGCTGCCCGTCGGGACTGTAGACCGAGTAGTTGGACCAGCCCCCATCAGTGCGATCGAAGTAGACGTATTGACCCTCAGCACCCGTGAATTTATAAACATGAGCTTCGCGCTTGCTCGTACCAAAATTACCGAAAATATTTGTATCTAAAGAGGTGGTTTGTGCGGCAGCCGCTAAATTGAGAATGCGGAAACTGTAGTTGCCGGTAGCGTCACTGGAACCATCTACTACAAAGCGGTAATTACCCGTTTCTTTAAGAGTAGTAAGAGTAGCGGGTTCGAGATCGCTTCCCAAACTTTGACTGCTCCAGATTACAGTATCTGTGGGACTGTATAAAGTACCGTTAATATTGCTCGCAGCAGCAAGGCTGTCGAACCACAAGCGCTGGCCTTCCGAAGCGGGAAAAGTATAAGTATTTTGCTGACCGGCTTTGGTAATTTCCCCATTTACAATATTGCCGAGAGTTAGGGAAGACGTACCGTCTGTAGGAGTGACGATCCGCACGCCGTAATTGTTATTGGGTTGGTTGCCACCGATAAAAGCTAACAGGTATTCGCCAGAACTCGGCAGCTTTCGTTCTTCATCGTAGACCCCGTATTGAGAGAAAACTAGCTGACCGTCTGGCCTGTAGAGCTGGTAGTAATTGTACCAATCCCCATCAGTTCGATCGAAATAGAGGCGCTGTCCTTCCAAACCTTGAAACTTGTACAAGACAGTTTCTCGCTTGCTCGTACCGAAATTGCCGGATACAGTTCTATTATCCAAGCTGGTTAAAGTTGTTGCGCCCGTATTGTTGTCAAGCAGCCGGAAGTTGGCTGAAGTTGGCGATGTATTATTTGATTGCAGCACCAAATAGTATTCGCCATCAGCTTCTAAGGTCTGCAAGGCAATATCGCCTGATAAATCTCCGGTATAAGCAATTTGTAGCCCGTTTGAATTCAATAACTTTGCCGTGACGTTGGTACCGCTAGTATTTAAACCATCCAACCAAACTTTTTGACCCGCTGCCCCCGTGAATTTATATGCTTTAGTTTCCCGAGGATTTAAGGACACATTTATCGGGGTATTCAAGCCGAGCGCTGGCGATGCTTTGAGGTCAACCAGTTGAAAGCTGTAATTGCCCGTGGTAGTGGCAGGAGAACCGTAAACTTGCAGCTTGTAGGGACCTGTTTGCGTTAGTTGATAGGCGCTGTTGCTGTCGTTCTGGCTGTCGATGCCACTAAAGACAAAATCATTAGTGCTGTTTGGTTTTAAAAGGCTGACCCGCTTTGTCGAGTCATTGCTTTGACCGTCAAAATAAATTAGCGTCCCAGCTTTGGCTGTGAAGGAGTATTCATCCACTTCGCCCGGTGCCGACAGCGTACCGCCATACAGCATTCCCAGCCCGCTGTTAGTTGTTGCTGGCGGTAAGGTGCTGTTGACAAGGATGTTGCTGTAGCTAACCGGATTTGCTGAAGTATTTCGCAGCGCTAGGATGTAAGTGCCGTCAGCGGGCAGGGTGGAGGTGAAACCAGTGTTTAGGTTTGCCGAGCCGACTCTGTTGTATTCATAGGGGTAATAGGTGTAGTCAGGGTTCAGCAGGTTTTGAGGGGCGTACAGCACCCACTCAGCACCAGAAATCGCGCTAGAGCCAACGAACGCTAACTGCTGCCCGGCCGTGCCGTTAATCTTGTACAGGACAGTTTCTTTTGCCGCCAGGCTGCCGCTTAGCGAGCTTCCCAACGGCAGGAGCGAAGCGGTGTCCCTGAGAATAAAGCTGTAATCTCCAATAGCATTTGTAGTGCCGTCAACGGTCAGCTTGTAAGTACCCGGTTCGGTGAGGGTGAATGGAGGGGCGTCTAAGCTGGTGTTGCCGTTGTTGAGAAGCACTTTACCGCTGGGGCTCTGAATGTTAACAGCGATATTGCTGTTGCCGGTGCGGGGGTCGAAGTACAGCGTTTGACCGACAGTACCCGTAAAAGTGTAAACATCTTGTTCTCCCAGCTTGCTGATGCTGCTAGTAACAGGGGCATTCAGCGCTAGCGAAGTAGGAGGCGATGTTGTGGTAACTAGCTGAATTTTGTAGCTGACGGGCGTGCTGTTTTCACCCCGCAGCATCAAGTAGTAGGTACCGTCTCCAGGCAAAACTTGTTCAAAGTCGCTAGAAAGAGCTACTTCGGCGAGCTTGTCATTGTTGGAGTTGTAAAGCTGCCAGTTGGTGTTGGGGGAGGTTTCTTGGCTGTCAAAGTAAACGCGATCGCCGAGAGATCCTGTAAATTGATGGAACTGTATCGACCCAGGATTCAGCGTGCCGGATGTGGGACTGGGGGCGTCTTTTTGCAAGACTGGCGCGGCGCTGACATCAAGGAGGCGGAAGCTATAGCTGTCGGTCGATTCTCCCGAGCCGTCTACAGTCAGCGAGTACGTCCCGGATTCCGGCAATATGACGGGATTCCGCCAATAGTAGTCGGCGTACATCGGAGAGCTATTGATGACTTTTGTGCCGCTGGGGCTAACTAAAGTGGCTAGGTTGTTGGGCGTTTCCATTAGCGTATCGAGGAATACCCGCTGTCCTTTAGTACCAGTAAAGGTGTAAACGTCCTGTTCGCCTTTTTCGCTAATAGAACCCGAAACAGCAGTATTAAATGCCAGCGTCCCGGAATTCACGTCGGGAGTGATTACTTTGAACGAGTAGTTAACCGGGTTTGTGCCGTTATAGCCCTCAATTGCCAGCGTGTAAGTGCCTGTATTTAGCAGCACTACTTCCATGTCGGTGTTCTGGGAAGGGTTACCGCCGGGAACCACGTTATTTCCGGAATCGTAGAGAGTCCAGTTTGTATTTGCAGTTCCCCCTGGTGTATCGAAATAAAGGCGTTGGTTTTTAAGACCTGCAAACTTGTATAAATGCGTTTCCTGGCCGGGGGTAAGAGTGTCGCTGACGTTGGTATCTGGGGTAACGGGCGTTGAAGAGCTTAGGTCAAGAATGCTAAAGCTGTAGGTACCGGTGTTTTCTCCGGTCGCGTCAATTTCTATGCGGTAAGTACCGCTCTGTTTTAAAGTAATGGGGTCTGGGTCGTCGCCATACGCGAAATAGCGATTCAGTACCTCAGTACCGCTAGGGCTGATAATTTTGGCGGTGTGCGACCAAGCGTCGGTGGTATTCTGGAACAGCCGATCGAAGTAAATGCGCTGTCCGACTTCTCCGGTAAAGGTGTAGTAATCTGTTTCGCCTTTTTCTTTGAGTTCCCCGTAAATGCTGTTGGGTGAGGCGTTGCTACCGGGGACGATGGGTGCGGTGATGTCGTCGGGCGTGATAATTTCAAACGAGTAATCGACAGTGCTGGTAAAGCTGGAGTTGCCCCGCAACGCGAGTACGTACTCGCCGTCAGCAGGCAAGTACCGTTCCATGTCCGCTCCCGAACCGGGAGACAGGACTGGTTTGTTGTCGGCCGAGTAGAGTACCCAGTCGAAGCCGCCACTGTTGGTTTTGTTGTCGAAGAAGAGCTTTTGACCCTTGGTGCCGGTAAAGCGGAAGAGGTCGTCCTCCGAACCCGGACTCAGAGTGCCTTTGATGGTGGTATCGAAGCGGACGGCAGGTACTAAACTGAGGTCGATAACGCTGAAACCGTAGCTGCCGGTGGCGTCACCGTTTGTTGACGTTATGATGCGGTAATTGCCGGTTTCTGTCAGGTTGAGGATTTTGTTGCTGTCTAAGTTCCCGGTCGATACAGTCTCGCCACTGGGACTGATAATATCGAATTTCCAATTTCCAGCAGCACCGCTGTATTGCAGCGGGTCTATGTAAATCCGCTGTAGAGCCGTGCCGCTGAAGGTGAATTCGTCGGTTTCCCCCGGCAGGCTGATTTTACCCAGTACCGTATCTCCCAGCATGAGAACGGCCGGCGGCGTCCATTCTACCAGTCCCGTATTGGGGTTAACCGTCATGCCCTCCGGCCCGCGAATCAGGCTGTAGCCGACTGGATTGCTGTCGGGGTCGGTGGCTTCCGAGTCGTAGCGGTATGGTTTATCTATCCAAGCATCGACAACTGGTGTCGAGGTAAAAATCGGCGGCCGGTTCGGCGGCTGGGTGACTGCTGACAAAGTGTAAGTCAGTTTAGTAATCCCTCCCTTCCCATCATCTGCCCGCACCGTCACCGCGTGATTGCCAATATCTCCCGCCGCCGTCGGCCAAGTAACAACTCCGGTTTGGCTATCTATCTCCATCCCCTGAGGTTTTTCTAACAGGGAATAGGTAATTGCATCCCCTTCCGGGTCAACTGCCGTTGCTGAATAAACGTAAGCTTTCCCGATTACTACTTCTGTATCTGGAGTTCCCGAAAACTTCGGCGGTTGATTTAATTCGCTCAAAAATACTAAATCGTAACTGAACCGAACTCCATCAGGATTGTGAAATTTTAAAGTGCCCGGCAGCGTCGTTTCTCCCGCTGCTAACAAACCGTCTCCTACCAGCGGGGTAAAATCGTAATAAACAGTTCCATCCGGCGCAATTCCCGCCGCATCCAACAGTTTGACTCTCGGGTCGCTAATGTTAGTTACCCCCACCAACAACCTATCGCGCAGAGGCGAAGAGCCAGTATTTTTTAACGCTAAATCGGCGTGCAGAACTTTGGTTGTAGAGTTGAAAGATGTCTGCCCGTATAGAGTTTCCACGCTGCCGGAAACGTCCTTTATTGCCGCAAAATCGATCGGGCTGCTGTTGGGAAAGATTGCGGAGGGCGTTGTCGGGATTGGTGGCGGTGTCGCACCCGGTTGGACGACAATCGAGGTGATGCCGACTTTGGTTGCTGTATCGCTATCGTTGTTGACCAGCCTCACTTGCAGGGTAGCGGTCGTTCCTGGTGCGATTTGCGACAAATCTATGCTAATTTTGGAACCGTTGAAAGTCACGCCCGGTGCCAGTTGGGCTGACCGACCTTCGGTAATGTTAAATAGAGCGTTTTTGCTAGCAGCAATGGTACCCGTTAGCGACTTGCCCGTCGCCTTGTCCACCAGCGATATTTCCAGGGCGTCGTTAATCGATTTGGGGTCGGTATCCGAAATATCGAAATTGAGGCCGGCAATGCCAATATCGAGAGTTGAAGGAATTGTCGGAATGGGTAAGTCGCGCAAAAAAGTGTTAGCAAATGCCGTTCCTTCCTCCAACCAAATCGTATTTTCATTTGGCTCTGTCGGCGACACCAAACCGTTAGCATATTCGATAATTTGCTGCCCCAGCGGTGTAGTCCGCCATTCCTTATTCGGGTTGATTAATTGGTCTAGGGGCGGTGCGTTCCCCGTCGCTCCGAGTACCGTAAATATAATATCGTTATAGTCGCCGTCCGAGTTGACTGATGAGGTATCTTCGAGGGCGAAGGTGTTCCCAGTTCCGGTTGCATCGGCGATCGGCAGCACGTATGATGTATTGTTGGGATTGGCTCCAGCAACACTGAACAAGGGACGGAGTTCGGGAAATAAATCCCACAACCACGAGAATTGCAGCGATGACTGTACCGTGCCGCTGGGTACGAACATGACAGCAAAGGTATCTCCTGGTGTCATGTTGAAGGTTTTGATGCCCTGATATTCTCCTGCACCAAAATTGCCTTCTCCCGGCATCGCACCGGTGAATTTTGCCCCTTCCGTACTGTCGTGGATGACGATATGTCCTTCGGTGGAATTAGTGAGAACTCTCCTGGCTGCTTCGGCGATGAATTCTGGGCTACCGGGTGTCAGCAATTCCATTCCTGTCAGGCTGAAAATGCCAAGTTCGCCTTCATAGTAGCCACCGTCAAACTGATAGTCAATTTTGACTTGTCCGCTGGCACTTTCTACAACAAAAGTGCCTGGATTAAGCGAGCTGGCTGTTGCTGCAATTGAGAGGTTTGTTGGGACATTAGTATTGTTTTGGAGGTCGCCGATTCGCTGTGTAGCATTAGGTTGATTGTCTGCAATATCTAAAAATCCAGCAGATTTTTCAACGCTATTATCTATTTTTGTTGGTAATTTGTCGGTATTCTTATCGATAAGCAAATCAGTTTTTGCAGGAGATTGCGGCGCGGCGGGTATGGAAATTGCCTGAGTTGATGCGGTTGATGAAGCAGCAGTATCATTGATTGCATCATCTGATGATACGGGTAATTGAGAAATGCCATTAGTTCCGATTGTTTCAGTTTTTATTAATTCAGCAACTGCTGGTTGGCTGACAATAGGTTCTGTTGATGCTGGTGGTTTAATTTCTAAATTAAGTTCATTAACGCTAGCGCTAGGTGTATTTTGGTTGGGGGTTGTTTGTTTTGTTTGTGGTGATTCTTTAGTTGGGGACTGGCCAGTAATCGGCGTTTCTATTGGTAATATTTCTTTGTTATCTGATTTATTAACTGTTGCTGTTTGTGGTGTTTCTTTGTTGTCTGATTTATCAACAGCTAGTTTTTCTGTTGGTAACTGTTCTTTGCTATCTGATTTATCGGCAGCTAGTTTTTCTGTTGGTAACGTTTCTTTGTTATTTGATTTGTCAACAGCTAGTTTTTCTGTTGGTAACGTTTCTTTGTTGTTTGATTTATCAACAGCTAGTTTTTCTGTTGGTAACTGTTCTTTGCTATCTGATTTATCGGCAGCTAGTTTTTCTGTTGGTGACGTTTCTTTGTTATCTAATTTGTCAACAGCTAGTTTTTCTGTTGGTAACGTTTCTTTGTTATCTAATTTATTAACTGTTGCGGTTGTTTGTGATTCTTGATTATCGGATTTACCAACTGCTGATGTTGCGGTTGTTTGTGATTCTTGATTATCGGGTTTACTAACTGCTGCTGTTGCTGACGATTCTTGATTATCGGATTTACTAACTGCTGATGTTGTTTGTGATTCTTGATTATCGGATTTACCAACTGCTGATGTTGCTGTTGTTTGTGATTCTTGATTATCGGATTTACCAACTGCTGATGTTGCGGTTGTTTGTGATTCTTGATTATCGGGTTTACCAACTGCTGATGTTGCTGTTGCTGACGATTCTTGATTATCGGGCTTACTAACTGCTGATGTTGCTGTTACTGACGATTCTTGATTATCGGGCTTACCAACTGCTGATATTGCTGTTGCTGACGATTCTTGATTTGTAGATTTGCTGACAGTTAGTATTTCTGTTGGTGGCAATTCCTTGCTGTCTGAGTTTGAGATTTTTGTTGCTGATGGTTGAAGTGTTTGACTCTCTGAATCGGTAACTGTTGTTGCTGTTGTTGTTGGTAATTCTTTGGAATCTCGGCTAGCAACAGTTTCTGTTTTTGTTTCAGGGTTTTGACTGTCTGAATTGGCAACAGTTTCTGTGTTCGGTTGAAGTTTTTGACTGTCTGAATTGGTAACAGTTTCTGTTTTTATTTCAGGGTTTTGACTGTCTGGGTTAGCGACGGCCTCTGTTTTCGTTTCCTCAAGTTTTTGACTATCTAGATTGCCGATGTTTTCTGTTTTCGTTTCAGGTTTTTGACTGTTTGAATCAGTAATTTTTGTTGTTGCTGTTATTTGAGGTTTTTGTTTGTCAATATCGGCAGTTGTTAATGGTGTTTTTTCCGGTGATTTCTCGCCAGAATTAGTAGCAGTTGATTCTGCTGTAGATTTGGTTGCTGATTTATCCGATTCACCCTTCAATTTCTGAACCAACAAATCGTGAACTGATGCCGATTTGGAGTCAACTAATTGGTTGAGGGGAATGATTTTAGATGTAGCGCCCGTGACTCTAAATGTGATATCATCGTAATCGCGATCGCTTCCTTGAATCAGCCCCATGTCTTCCATGACAAAGAGTTTGCCTTCGCCCGTAATGTCGGCAATTTGACCGATACTGAAGCCGTCGCTGGGATTGTCTGTAGCTATTGAAAATAGAGGTTGTTTGTCGCCACCGATTGCTGGATTGTCGTATACTTGCTGTACTCTTCCGTTGGGTACTAGCATGAAAAAGAATTTGTCCCCAGGCGTCATGGCAAATGTTTTTGTGCCAAGATATTGTCCTGAATTGATGTTTTCTGGGTTGTTAGGAGCGGTGTAATATGCTCCTTCTAAATCGTCAGAAATTGCGATGTAACCTAATGTCGAGTTGCTTAAAGCTCTGCTGGCTGCTTCTTTGATAAATGCTAAGGAACCTGGAACGAATTTCTCCATTCCGAGTAGGCTGACGATGGCTAGCTGCCCGGTATACCAACCTCCATCTGATGTGAATTCTATCCCGACTATTCCTTTTTCATCAACTAGGAATGCGTTGGAGTCAAAGTTGATTTTGGTTGCTGGAGTTGAGGTTTTATTCGCTTCTAAATTAGTGGTATCTAGATTACTGGCTGTAGAGTTTTGGGCAAGTAAGGTTTTATTTGATTCTGATTTATCAGTCGCTGATGCAGTCGCAGGTTCTGTTTTATTAGGTTCTGATTTGTCGGTGGTTACAGTAGCAGGTGCTGTTTTATTTGACTCTAAATTATCCGTTGTAGCTGCGGTAACAGGTAATGTTTTGTTGGTTTCTGATTTACCAGTTATTGATGCAGCCGCAGGTTCTGTTTTGTTAGGTTCTGATTTATCAGTTGTTGATGCAGTTGCAGGGGGAGCATCCCACTTTTTGACTAAGTAGAAACACCTAGCTTGATGTCATTATTTAAATACGCACATCTCAGTCTTAAAATTTGAGGCACATTTTTTTCGTTCCACTGTGCACCTACAATTTTAATTCTGGTTCCTATCTGTTTAATTAAAGACTCTACAGCTCCCGAACCAATGTCAATACCCTGAGCTTGATAATTCTGGTAATCTGGAATTCTTGACTGATGTTTTCGCAGATATTTCTGGAATTTTTCACTTTCTTTACTCGTAACCCCTACAAATTCGGCTAGAGCGGATACTGTTGACCCTTGCCACAGTTTGTCCTGCACTCTCCTCAGTCGTTTGAGCGAACCTCCTACTTTATGTAAATTTTCGATCAAATGATACCAATCTAGTACCTCTCTTCTTTGCTCTCTCGTCCCAATTTGATTAAATAAATTCCACACTCCATCATGGCCATCTCCCAAACAAGTTATTGCTTCACTCTTGAGTTGGCTATTTACCCATGCCACTAAATCTGCATTATTTTGGAAAAAAGCTGCCCCTAGTTGACCATGTATCTGAATCGCCTTATAATTCCTCCAAACACTTTCCTTTCCTAAGGCAGTTCTCAGCCTGACGTTTCCTCCGTCTATACTCAATGCTTTTACTTGCTCGGTAGCTTCAGGTTCAGGGAATTCATAACGCTCTAATAGCCGATGTTGTGTACTGTGAGGCACATAAATTCCTGTTAACATTTTTAAGTCTTTCTCAGCATTGGCAAATGATTCATTTCCCACTAATAATAAACAACATTTTTCCAAATTAGGACTCAAACGACTTCCCTTCTTTACTCCCAGCTTTTGAGCTTGCTTGCTCGATAGAGTAATTTCTACGCGCGCAGCTTTTTATGGTTCTTCTTCTCCCCGAACCTTTTCCCCCCGCCGAGTTAAAAAAAAACCGCTGATTTCTGGTGCTACTGTCTCAATTAAATGTTCCCTCACACTCAGTTCTACGGATTCAAAGCTTTGTAGATTGTTTACTGAGGTATTTTTATAAAGGATCTCTGCTATTTCTTGGAGATTTATTTTGATCTTCTGCTGTTCTTCTGGGGTCATACTAACTTGGATTATGGTAATTTATTTGCTTTCTATTATGCCATCAACTTAGTCAGACAGACAATTGTCTGAGTATTTATACTGATTGCAAAAGTGGGATGCTCCCGTTGCAGGTGCTGTTTTGTTAGGTTCTGACTTGTCGGTTGTTGCTGCGGTAGCAGGTAATGTTTTGTTGGTTTCTGGTTTATCAGTTGTTGATGCAGTCGCAGGTTCTGTTTTGTTAGGTTCTGATTTATCAGTTATTGATGCAGCCGCAGGTTCTGTTTTATTTGACTCTAAATTATCCGTTGCTGATGTAGTTGCAGGTGCTGTTTTGTTGGTTTCTGATTTACCAGTTATTGATGCAGCCGCAGGTTCTGTTTTGTTAGGTTCTGATTTATCAGTAGTTACAGTAGCAGGTGCTGTTTTATTTGACTCTAAATTATTTTATTTGACTCTAAATTATCAGTTGTTGCTACGGTAGCAGGTGCTGTTTTGTTGGTTTCTGATTTATCAGTCGCTGATCCAGTAGCAGGTGCTGTTTTGTTGGTTTCTGGTTTATCAGTGGTTACAGTAGCAGGTGCTGTTTTATTTGACTCTAAATTATCCGTTGTTGCTGCGGTAGCAGGTAAGGTTTTGTTGGTTTCTGATTTATCAGTTGCTGATGCAGTCGCTGGTGCTGTTTTGTTGGGTTCTGATTTATCACTTGTTGATACAGTTACAGGTGATAATTTATTTGATTCCGACTCACTTTTAAGGGTGGTTACTGACGATAAATGTGCTTTATTATCTTCGGGTTTTGCACTCGTTTCAGTAGTGGCGGCTAAGGGTGTTTTGCCCAAAGCTTTTTCGCTCGTTGTGGATGCAGTTACAACGGGTAATGTTGAGTTTTTTTCAGTTTCTGGTTTTGTGGATGCGGTTGGGGATAATTGTGTTTGATTTTCCGGTGCTTTATCGGAAGTAGCTATTGTAGCTGTCGCGGTTTTATTTGGTTCTTTGCTACTGATTGATGAGTTAATTGCAGGTGCGTTATTCGCAGATTTACTCAAATCATCAGTCGAGTTATTTGAAGCAATTCGATTCGGGTTGGTTAGGGGGTCTCCTAAGTCTGAGTCGAGTTTACCAATTAGGGGGTCAACTTCAGAATTTGTTGCATCCTTGAGGGGACTGTTAGTTTTGGTCGCAGTGCTACTGCTGTTAGCAGAAGGTATGCTTTTAGTATCAGAGGTTTTGTTAACAATAAAAGCATCAGCCTCTGCTCGACTGAACTCATCTTTGGGCTGACTTGCAATTTCTATTAAATTAAGTTGTTCCGAACGAGCCAGAGGGTCGTCTGTTTGATATAATAAAGGTTTGTTAGTTGGAATCCCAGGCAAAATTGATGGCACCTTCGGGGCGATTCCTGGAATAAAGGATTCCTGTTCTTCTAAGGGTTCTCCAATCGGGTTTGGTAAAGGCATTCTTCGCACTCCTTCTTAAATGCTTGCATAGCTGTTGCTTGCTGTTTGGGTCAACTGCAAGCGGGCTGTTTTTGATGGTTCTTTACTGTTCTATCTTGGGATTTATGTGCCAATTGGCTTGACACAATACCTATAGCAATAAGGTGCAGCACAACTACCCAAAGCATACAAAAAGCATGGGGTTTGTACTCCATTCCTGCTAATGCAGTCCCGGACGGATGCAACAGTAAGTGGTTTGATACCAATTCTGTAGGTTGGTGTATAGAATGGGAACTTGAAACGTTGTCTGTCAAAGAATCTATTCTATGCAGCTTCACAGAAATTTGGTAGGACACAATATCCATAGCAATAAGGTGCATTACAAGCACTTAAAGCATGGATTTGTGTTCCATTTCTGCTGATGTATCGGTCTGTAACAGCCTCAATTTGTCGAGCTCTCGATTCCGACCGTTTACCGACTGCTGTCAAACATTAATTGTCCTGAATGCCTGTATCTGTTGTTTCGAGTTGCTAGATTTCGTAAAACAGTCCTGGGCACAAAAGTGGTTTTACACGCTACCTATGGCGATCGAGTGCAGCACAAGCAATCGACTTATAGACTAGAATGTGTAAGTCTTGTAAAATTGTAAAATCTGCTTGACTCTTAACTGCCAGATGCTGTATAGGCTGACAGTTTTGTGGGGTCTGGTAATTTGCTTGTTTTTGGAAAAAGCAATTCAAATGGCTTGGAAAAAGTCATTGTTGCACCCTTTATTTTGAGTTTGTTAGACTGAAAGTTACACCGAATAAATCCCGACTTCAACCCATAAATGAAGTGTTTAGCTAGTCGTGCTTGTCGCGCCATCGAACTGTTGCTAACTGTCAATATTATCAGCTTGGGTTGGTCGCCAGTCTATTCGAGAAATTACTGAATTTTGAAGTGCTTAATTGAGAGTTAGTCATGGTTGATTTCACGGTCATTTCTGCTGCTTGGAACGGACTGTACCGGAGATTTATTGAGAATTATCTGAGAATTAGGCAAGACTTTATGAAATTAATTTATACATACCGAGAAAATACTTACAACAAGCGAGCGCGTGCTCTTACTTTGCTACATTGCATTCGGGGCGATCGTCCTGGGCTGTAAAAGCGATCGCACTCGGTCAACCTGCATTGGTAACAAGTTAGAAGAGAGTAGATTTTGTCAATACCCGCAATGTGTAGAAATATAATTGAATAATAATGATAATCAAACAAGGGGTAGGGGTGGGAGAGTCCGCCGACGGCGGACTCTCCCACCGACAGCGATTATCATTCTGGAACCTAGTATTGTCGTAGAAAACTCGGTTTCTGGACGGCGAGGCGTAAGTTTTAGTAAATTTTTGT